>NZ_JAVSCF010000215.1:0-11228 GCF_031932565.1 Streptomyces sp. B1866 | reverse complement strand
CCGGCCCGCCGCGTCCGGCCCGCCGGGCGGCGGCCCGGCCGGCCCCGAGGGCGGCGGCACGGCCCCGCCACCGGAGCCACCACCGCCGAAGCCACCGCCGGGGCTGCCGCCGCCGGGCCATACGGTCGTGCCGGAGGGCGTGACGACGGGCTGCTGGGGCTGGTGGGCGGGCGGAGCGGGGTAGGGGCCCGCGGGCCCGCCCGCCGTCGCGTACGGGCCGCCGAAGCCGGTGCCGCCGTCCAGGTGGCCGTCCGGGTGGGGGTACCACTGGTACTCGTCGCCGCCGCCAGGGCGCGTGGTGTGTGTCATGGCTACGACTGTGCTGACCGAAGATGAGAATTCTCTGAGGACCCACTGAAAAGCTTGACAGAAGCGCGTAGGCCGGGAATAAAGACCGCTGCTCAACGGCGGGCCCCGGGCACTCCGGTCCGAGGCGGTCGAATGGACCCGGCCGCACGCCACCCGGCCCGGCGCGCACGGACGCCGCCGGGCGACCGCGGGCGCCCCTGGACGGCCCACGACGGGACTCGGAACACGGCGATCCGGGACTCGACGGCCCGGTACACGGCGGGCCCAAGAACACGACGGCAGCCAGCGCGGCCGGGGCCCCGAGCGCGGAGCGGCCCGACCGGCGAGGTCACCCGCAGCCGCAGGACCTGCGCACCACCAGCTCCGCCGGGAAGCGCTCCACCCGCTCCCGGCGCGACCCCGCGACCCGCAGCCCGTCGTCCAGCACCAGGTCCACGGCCGCGTTGGCCATCGCCACCCGGTCCGCCGCGACCGTGGTCAGCGGCGGGTCGGTCAGCCCGGCCTCCTTGACGTCGTCGAAGCCGGCGACGGCCAGCTCGCGTGGCACGTCGATGCGCAGCTCGCGCGCGGCGCGCAGCACGCCGATGGCCTGGTCGTCGGTGGCGCAGAAGACGGCGGTGGGCCGGTCGGGGCCGGACAGCAGGCGCAGGGCGACCTGGTAGGCGTCGTAACGGTTGTACGGGGCCTGGAAGAGGCGGCCCTCGGTGGGCCGTCCGGCCTCCTCCATGGCCTGCCGCCAGCCCTCGACGTGGTCGGTGACCGGGTCGCCGACCTTCGGGGTGCGCTCGGTGCCGCCGAGGCAGGCGACGTACGCGTGGCCGTGCTCCAGCAGGTGGCGCACGGCCAGGCGGGCGCCGCCCACGTCGTCGCAGACCACGGCCACGTCGTCGATGGCCGCGCGGCGCGCGTGCAGCAGGACGACGCGCGCGTCCCAGGCCTCGATCTCGACGGCGGCGTTCTCGCTGGGGCCCTGGCTGATGAGGATGAGGCCGGAGACCCGCATCCCGAGGAAGGCGCGCAGGTAGTGCACCTCGCGCTCGTCCAGGTAGTCGGAGTTGCCGACGAGGACCATCTTGCCGCGCTCGGCAGCCGCTCGTTCGACGGAGTGCGCCATCTCCGCGAAGAACGGCTGCCGGGCGTCGGGCAGGATCAGGCCTATGAGGTCGGTGCGGCGGCTCGCCATCGCCTGCGCGACCCGGTCGGGCCGGTAGCCGAGCTCCTGGATGGCGGCGAGCACCCGCTCGCGCGTGGCCGGGGCGACCGGCCGGGGTCCGTTGTTGATGACATAGCTGACGACGGCGGTGGACGTCCCCGCCAGCCGTGCCACATCGTCCCGCGTCACCTTGGCCACGCGCGGCAGTCTACGCGGGTACAGCTAGCGATTGGCCGGTCGTGCGGCCGCGGCCGCCCGGGAGCCGTCGTCGTGCGCCGCCTCGGCGCCGCCGTCGGCCTCCGGCTGCGGGGCGGCGGCCTCGGCCTTCGCCCGCGCCTTGGCCTCCTCGGCCGCCCGCTCGACCTTCTCCGGCGCCACGAAGCGGTAACCTACGTTGCGCACCGTCCCGATCAGGGACTCGTGCTCCGGGCCGAGCTTTGCCCGCAGCCGCCGTACGTGCACATCCACCGTGCGGGTGCCGCCGAAGTAGTCGTACCCCCACACCTCCTGGAGGAGCTGCGCGCGCGTGAAGACCCGGCCCGGGTGCTGAGCGAGGTACTTCAGCAGCTCGAACTCCTTGAACGTGAGGTCGAGCACACGCCCCCGGAGTTTCGCGCTGTAGGTGGCCTCGTCCACGGACAGGTCGCCGTTGCGGATCTCCATCGGGCTGTCGTCGGTGGAGATCTGCTGGCGGCCCATGGCCAGCCGCAGGCGCGCCTCGACCTCGGCCGGGCCCGCGGTGTCCAGCAGGACGTCGTCGACGCCCCAGTCGGCGGTGACGGCGGCCAGGCCGCCCTCGGTGACCACCAGCAGCAGCGGGCAGCCGGGCCCGGTGGACCGCAGCAGCTGGCACAGGCTGCGGACCTGCGGCAGGTCGCGGCGGCCGTCGATGAGAATGACGTCGGCCCCGGGAGTGTCCACCAGGGCGGGGCCCTCGGCCGGCGCCACCCGCACGTTGTGCAGCAGCAGGCCGAGGGCGGGAAGCACCTCCGTCGAGGGCTGGAGTGCGTTGGTCAGCAGAAGCAGCGAACTCACCGGGCGCCACCCGCCCCCGGCTCGGTCCGTACCTCGGTTCTCCGGTCTTGCACGCTTCGATCGCCCATTACGTCGGTTCCTCCTCGGTCCCTGCGAGGACGTATGCGGCACTGTCCGTACGCCGTCGTTCGCCTTTCGTACGCCGTCGTACGCTTTGCGGCTCCGCGCCCTGGAGCGCGCACGTGCTCAAAAGCGCATGGCGCGCCCGTAAGCACAAAAGGATCCGGGGGCTGCGTTGCCCGGATCCTCTTCACATGAGGATAACCCACATGACACACGGTACCGAGGCCGGATATACGCCTTCTTGTGTTCCCCTGGTCACGATTAGGACGCGACGGGCTGCTCTGCTGACCGACGACGGGGTGTCTGTAGACGCCATTTACGAGTCGTACGCGGGCCCCGCGCGGGAGGCCGAGCCGCCTTCGGCAGTCGTGATCGCGCACGGTTTCACGGGCTCCTGGCAGCGCCCGGCGGTGCGCCGCGTGGCGGCCGCGCTGCGCGCGCACGCGGCCGTGATCTCCTTCTCCCTCCGAGGTCACGGGGCGTCCGGCGGGCTGTCCACGGTCGGCGACCGGGAGGTGCTGGACGTGGCGGCGGCGGTGCGGTGGGCACGCCTGCTCGGGCACGCGCGGGTGGCCACGGTGGGCTTCTCGCTGGGCGGCGCGGTGGTGCTGCGGCACGCCGCGCTGTGCCGGGAACCCGGGCATCCGCTTGTGTCGGACGCCCCGGAGGGGGCTCCCCCGTCCGGGGGTGACATTGCCCACGACGAAAACGGGCCACGAGGCGCCGCCGACCGCTCGTCCCGTGCCCTGGCCGCCCCGGGGCGCACACCGGGCGCGGGGGTGCACGCCCGGGGCACGCAGGCGCACACCGACGCGGTCGTGGCCGTCAGCGCGCCTGCCCGCTGGCACTACCGGGGCACGCCCCCGATGCGCCGCGTGCACTGGGCGATCGACCGTCCCGAGGGCCGCCTGGTGGCCCGGTACGGCCTGCGCACCCGCGTCGACCCGCACCGCTGGAACCCCGTGCCCCTCGCGCCCTTCGCCGCCGTGCCCCTGATCGCGCCGACGCCGCTGCTGGTCGTCCACGGCGACCGCGACCCGTACTTCCCCCTGGACCACCCGCGCATGCTGGCGGCGGCGGGCGACCCGTCGTCCACAGACCTGTGGATCGAGCCCGGCGTCGGCCACGCGGAGAACGCCATGGACGCGGGCCTGCTGGAGCGCATCGGCGCGTGGGCGGCGCGGGCGGCCGCCGGCGGGTGACCCGCGGGCCGGCCGGTGGCCCGCGGGCCGGCAGGCGACCCCGGGCCGCCGCGCGCCCGGCCGGTCACCGGCCCGCCCACGGCCGCCGTCCCGGCCGGGAGTCGGGGTCGGAGTCCGGGGTCGGCTCACACCGCGGGCCGCCGCCGCACGTCGTACGGGTCCCACTCCAGCTTCCAGAAGGCTTCGAGCCCGCGCTCGGCCACGAACTGCCGCTCGGCCTCGTAAATCGGATACAACCCATGGATGGTGACGAGGTCCCGGCCCGCGCCGCCGTCGGCGCCCACGTCGATGCCGGTGCAGTCGTCCAGGTCGAGCACGGCGGGCGCGAAGACGCAGAACGCCGTCATGGTCGACTCCGCCGCCACCGGCTCGCCGAAGTCGACCGTGTCGCCGTAGGTGAACGGGCAGGTCCCGCGCAGGTTCTCGGTGAGCGCCCCCAGGGCGCGCGCCCAGGCCAGGTCCGCCGAGCGGACGCTCAGGCACAGCTCGGGCGCGGCGTGCCGCCAGTCCGCGTGCCGCGCCAGCGACAGCCCGTAGGTGAGCACGGTGAGCAGGCCGTCCGGCAGTCCCCGGTACGCCAGGGCCGTCACGGGCGGCAGGCCCGGCGTGCTCGGCTCCGTCCGGAGGAACAGCGGTTCGACGCCGCCCGAAAGGCGGTCGAGACGGGTGAGGTAGAGCTCTGCGCGACTGGCCATCGGCCCAGCCTGCCGCACGGGCCGGAACCGCCGCCGGGCAGGGTCCGGGCGCTCCGCCGTGGCGTACGGCTCCGGGGCATGGCATACGACCTGCAAGCACGCCAAACCGCACGGACGCCGGGTCAGAAGCGGATCAGGACGCCCACGTGCGGCACGTGGCGCGGAAGGAACCACCTGTGGACCCGGCGCACCCACCGGAAGCGCCAGCCGTACTTGCGGTCGAGGGCCGCGCACACCCGGGCCATGTCGGCCGGACCCGCCACCACCTGCCCCGTGCCGCGCACCTCCCCCTCCCCGGGCGCGACGCGTCCGCGCAGATCGCACGGTGCGACGGTGACCCGCGGATCGCGGCCCAGGCGCTTGGTCTTCCCGCTCCCGGCACCGGTCCAGACCACCAGCCCGTCGCCGTCCACGGCGGCCCATACGGCGGTCGCCACCGGCGTGCCGTCGCGGCGGTAGGTGACCAGGCTGACGTACGGGCTGCGGGCTATGTGCGCGGGGACCATACCCACACAATGTCGCATCCCGCTGGATCCGGCCTGGAGCGAGCCGGCCAGGCCCGGCAGAGCGACGGTGGAGTACGGCCCCGGACCGCACCGCGACGACGCCACGCCCGGTCCGCCGAACGGCAGCCCCGGACCCGTACCGCCCGGGCGTACCGCCTGGGCCCCGGCCGCGTCGGTCCCGGGGCACGCCTCGCCCCGGCCTCACGGGGGAGGCAGACACGCGAGAGGGACAGGCGCACCCGGGGCGCGGGTACGTGCAGGCACCGGCACGCCTCGGCCCCGGCACGTCTGGAGGACGGTCACCCGCGAGGGACGGTCACGCGCGGGTCCCAGACACACAGGACACCGGCACGCCCCGGCCCCGAGCACGCCTGGGAGACGGTCACACGGGGCGGGCGGTCCGCCGGGGCGGTCATGCCAGGGGCGGTGGGGCCGCCGCGGGCCTCTGTGCCAGGCCAGGCGCCGGGCCGGGGCCGCGCCGACCGGGCACCGACCGGGCACCGACCGGGCGGACACCGACCGGGCGCCGACCGGGCGGGCGCCGACCGGGCACCGACCGGGCGGGCGCCCAGGAGGCAGGGCCCCGGGCGCCCGCCGGGGGCCCGAGCCGCGGCCNCGGGCGGGCGCCCAGGAGGCAGGGCCCCGGGCGCCCGCCGGGGGCCCGAGCCGCGGCCCTCCTCTGCCCCGCGCGGGGCAGAGGAGCAGGGCAGGGGCAGCAGCCTGCTCAGTCCGCCTCGACGACCGGCTCCGCGAACTGCGCCGTGTACAGCCGCGCGTACGCCCCCTCCGCCGCCAGCAGCGACTCGTGCGTGCCCTGCTCCACGATCCGCCCCGACTCCATGACCAGGATCACGTCCGCGTCCCGGATGGTCGACAGCCGGTGCGCGATCACGAAGCTCGTGCGGCCGGTGCGCAGCGAGGCCATCGCGTGCTGGATCAGCACCTCGGTGCGGGTGTCGACCGAGCTGGTCGCCTCGTCCAGGACGAGGATGGCGGGCTCGGCCAGGAAGGCGCGGGCGATGGTGATGAGCTGCTTCTCACCCGCGCTGATGTTGGAGCCCTCATCGTCGATGACCGTGTCGTAGCCGTCCGGCAGGGTCCGTACGAAGCGGTCGACGTGCGTGGCCTTCGCCGCCTCCACGATCTTGTCGAAGGAGGCGCCCTCGGCGCCGTAGGCGATGTTCTCCGCGATCGTGCCGCCGAACAGCCAGGTGTCCTGGAGCACCATGCCGATGTTGGAGCGCAGCTCCTCCCGCGAGACGGCCGCGACGTCCACGCCGTCCAGCGTGATCCGGCCGCCGCTGACCTCGTAGAACCGCATGAGCAGGTTGACCAGCGTGGTCTTGCCCGCGCCGGTGGGTCCGACGATGGCGACCGTCTGGCCGGGGCTGACGGACAGCGACAGGTCCTCGATCAGGGGCTTGTCCGGCTCGTACCGGAAGGACACCCGCTCGAACTCGACGTGGCCGCGCACCCGCCCCAGGCGGACGCCGTCGGCCGGGTCGGGCTGCTGCTCCTCGGCGTCCAGCAGCTCGAAGACGCGCTCGGCGGAGGCGACGCCGGACTGGACCAGGTTGGCCATGGAGGCCACCTGCGTGAGCGGCTGGCTGAACTGGCGCGAGTACTGCACGAACGCCTGCACGTCGCCGATGGACAGCGAGCCGCTGGCCACCCGCAGGCCGCCGACCACGGCCACCAGCACGTAGTTGAGGTTGCCGATGAACATCATCGCGGGCTGGAGGATGCCGGAGATGAACTGGGCCCTGAACCCGGCCTCGTACAGCTTCTCGTTCTCCTGGCGGAAGATCTCGGCGGACTCCTTCTCCCGGCCGAAGACCTTCACCAGGGTGTGCCCGGTGTACATCTCCTCGATGTGGGCGTTGAGCTTGCCGGTGGACTTCCACTGGGCGACGAACTGCGGCTGCGCGCGCTTGCCCACGCGTGCCGCCACCACGACCGACACCGGCACGGTCACCAGCGCGACCAGGGCCAGCAGCGGCGAGATCCAGAACATCATGGCCAGCACGCCGACGATGGTCAGCACCGAGGCCATGAGCTGGCTCATGCTCTGCTGGAGGGTCTGCTGGATATTGTCGATGTCGTTGGTGGTGCGGGAGAGCACCTCGCCGCGCGGCTGCCGGTCGAAGTACGACAGCGGCAGCCGGGACAGCTTGGCCTCGACGTCCTCGCGCATGCGGAAGACGGCGCGCTGCACGACGGTGGTGAAGATCCGCGTCTGGAGCAGGCCGAGCACCGCGGCGCCCGCGTAGATCAGCGCCACCCACAGCAGGACGGTGCCGACCGCGCCGAAGTCGATGCCCTGGCCGGGCACCACGTCCATGGACGCGACCATGTCGGCCACGGTGCCGTGGCCGTCCTGGCGCAGCTGGGCGACGGCCTCCCGCTTGGTGCTGCCCTCGGGCAGCTGGCGGCCGATGACGCCCGCGAAGATCAGGTCGGTGGCGTGGCCGAGGATCTTCGGGCCGAGCACGGTCAGCGCGATGCTGACGACGCCGAGGCCGACCGCCGTCCAGGCCATGCCGCGCTCGGGGCGCATGGCGGCCAGCAGGCGGCGGGTCGACCCGCGGAAGTCCATGGTCCGCTCGGCGGGCTGGGCGCCCATCCAGCGGCCGGCGCCGGCGGCCGGGGCCGGGCCCCGGCGCGGCGCGGCCTGGCCGGCGCCCTTGCCGGGGCCGTCGGCGCCCGTGCCGGGGCCGGCCGGGCGTGGCGCGGTCTGCTTGCCTCCGGTGCCGGTCACGCCGCCTCCTGCTCGGTGAGCTGGGAGAGCACGATCTCCCGGTAGGTCTGGTTGTCCGCCATCAGCTCGCTGTGGGTGCCGGTGCCGACCACCCGGCCGCCGTCGAGCACGACGATGCGGTCGGCGCCCCGGATGGTGGACACCCGCTGGGCGACGATCACGACGGTGGCCTGGCGGGTCTCCGCGGCGAGGGCGGTCCGCAGCCGCGCGTCGGTGGCGTAGTCGAGCGCCGAGAAGGAGTCGTCGAAGAGGTAGACGGCGGGCTTGCCGACGAGGGCGCGGGCGATGGACAGCCGCTGCCGCTGGCCTCCGGAGACGTTGCCGCCGCCCTGCGCTATCGGGGAGTCCAGGCCGTGCTCCATGGCCGCCACGAAGTCCCGGCCCTGGGCGATCTCCAGCGCGTGCCACAGCTCCTCGTCGGTGGCGTCCGGATTGCCGTAGCGGAGGTTTGACGCGACGGTGCCGCTGAAGAGGTACGGCTTCTGCGGTACGTAGCCGACGGTCCGCGTCATCACGGCGGGGTCGAGGTCGCGGACGTCCACTCCGTCCACCAGCACGGCCCCGTCGGTGGCGTCGAACAGCCGGGGCACCAGGCCCAGCAGCGTGGACTTCCCGCTGCCCGTCGAGCCGATGACGGCTGTGACCTCCCCGGGCCGGGCCACCAGAGAAACGTTTCGCAGCACCGGCTCCTCGGCGCCCGGGTAGCGGAACTCGATGTTCCACAGCTCCAGCAGGCCGCGCCGGTCCGCGGGCGCGGGGGCCGCGGGCACCAGCGGGGGCACCACGCTGGTGGAGGTGGTCAGCACCTCCTGGACGCGCTCGGCGCACACCTCGGCACGCGGCACGAGCATGAACATGAAGGTCGCCATCATGACGGCCATGAGGATCTGCATCAGGTAGCTGAGGAAGGCCGTCAGCGCGCCGATCTCCATGCCGCCGCTGTCGATGCGGTGCCCGCCGAACCAGACGACGGCCACGCTGGAGAGGTTCACCACCAGCATGACCACGGGGAACATGAGCGCCATCAGCTGGCCGCCGCGCAGCGACATGTCGAACAGGTCGGTGTTGGCGCGGGTGAAGCGGTCGCGCTCGTGCGCGTCGCGGACGAAGGCGCGGATGACGCGGATGCCGGTGATCTGCTCGCGCAGCACCCGGTTGACCGTGTCGATACGCTGCTGGCCCGCGCGGAACACCGGCCGCATGCGGCGGATGATCAGCGCGAGGGGTATGCCGAGCAGCGGCACGATGACCAGCAGCAGCGAGGACAGCGGCACGTCCTGGTTGAGCGCGAGGACGATGCCGCCGACGCACATGATCGGTGCCGAGACCATCATCGTGAAGGTCATCAGGCACAGCATCTGGACCTGCTGCACGTCGTTGGTGGTGCGGGTGATCAGGGAGGGGGCCCCGAAGTGGCCGACCTCCCGGGCGGAGAAGGACTGCACCTGGTCGAAGACGGCGGCGCGTATGTCCCGGCCGAGCAGCATGGCCGTACGGGCGCCGTAGTAGACCGCGCCGATCGCGCACACGATCTGCAGAAGCGATACGGCGGTCATGACGCCGCCGATCCGCAGGATGTACCCGGTATCCCCCTGCACGACACCGTTGTCGATGAGGTCGGCGTTGAGGGTCGGCAGGTACAGCGTGGCGAGCGTCTGGACGAGTTGGAGGAGGAGGATCAAGACGAGGGAGCGGGCGTAGGGCCGCAGATACGCCCGTATGAGTCGGACCAGCACAACGAAACCTTATGCGAACGGCTCCCGCTCGCATCGGGATTTTCGCCGCCCCGGCCCGCCCGCGCCTGACAGGATGGCGGCGCGGCCTCCGGCGGGCGGCCGGGGACCGGGCGCGGCACGCGCGGGAGGACGGCGTTCCCGGCGGCGGCCCCGGGCGGCGGCCGTACGGCGCTGCCGGTGCCGCGTCCGGGACGGGCACGGCCCGGCGGTGCGAGGCGGCAGAATACGACCGACGGACGCGACGGCGCGGCACGCGACACGAGGGGACGGGACGGCCACCGCGATGGGGACGACGAACACGGCGGGCCCGCCCACCGGCACCATCCGGTACTGGGCGGCGGCCAAGGCGGCGGCCGGGACGGCCGAGGAGCCGTACGCCGCGGCGACGCTCGCCGAGGCCCTGCACGAGGCGCGGCGGCGGCACGGCGCCCGCCCGGAGTTCGCGCGGGTGCTGCTGCGCTGCTCCTTCCTGGTCGACGGCGCCCCCGTCGGCACGCGCGACCACGCGGCGGTCCCACTGGCCGAGGGCGGCACGGTCGAGGTGCTCCCTCCCTTCGCAGGAGGGTGACGTTCGCCTCATGAGCGACCAGCAGCGGTACGACGAGCACGAGGGCCGGCACGGCCAGGCCGGCGGCGGCTACGGCGGGCACGGTGCGCCGGACGGCGGGCACGGCCCCCACGCCCGGCCCGGCCCGTACGCGCCCTACGGCGGCGCCCAGGACGGCGCCCGCGACCCGTACGCGGCCTCCGGCGCGGCCCCCGACCCGTACGCGCGGCAGGCCCCGGCAGGCCCCGAGGGCCCGTACGCCCCGCACGACCCGCCCGCCCCGCACGCGCCGCACAACCCGTACGGCACGCCGGACCCGCCCGCGCCGCATGACCCGTACGGCCCGCAGGACCCGTACGGCCCGTACGGCGGGCAGGACCCGCACGCCGCGCACCCGGGCGCGCCCGCGGGCTGGGACCCGTACGGCGCGCAGCAGCCCGCCCAGCAGCACCCGCAGCCGGACCCCGCGGGCCCGTACGCGCCGGCCGGCCCCTACGCGCCGTCCTGGGAGGAGCACCAGCAGCCCGCCGTCGCCACCGCCGCCGGGGCAGCCGCCGGGCAGGCCGCCGGTCCCGCGCCGTACGCGCCGGTGGACCTGGGCGCGCCGCTGGCCCACCCGGAGGACCCCGAGCCGGGTCCGGCGCCCGCCCGGTCCGCCGACGACGACCGGGCCGGCCGCCCGGACCGGCCGGACCGGCCGCTGACCGCCGCGCAGCGGGCCCGCGCCGAGGGCCGCTCCCCGATCATCGAGCCGGGCCTCCAGCCCGCCCTGGTGACCACCGCCCTGGCCGCGCTGCTGGCCGCCGCCGCGCCGCTGGGCAGGCCCGCGCTGGCCGCCGCCGTGGTGGTGCTCCAGGCGGTCACGGCCGCCGGCTGGTTCCGGCTGAACGGCATGTGGCCCGCCCGGCAGGGCATCGCGCTGGCCTTCGCGGGCGGCCTGGCGGCCGACGCCGGGCTGCTGGCCACCGAGCCCCGGCACGCCCCGACGGTGCTCATCGGCACGCTCGGCGTGTGGCTGCTGCTGGTGCTGGTCCGCCAGCTCGGCGTGGCCAGCGGGTCGGACGAGCGGCTGTACGGCCTGATGGCGACGGTCGCCTCGACGGCCGTCACGGTGGTCGCGGCGGGCCACCTGGCGGCGGCGGGCGACTCGGCCGACACGGTGGTCGCGGGCGCCGCGGCCGTGGCCGCGGCGGTGCTCGCCCACGCCCTGCCGCTGCCGGCCGC
>NZ_JAVSCF010000214.1:0-11267 GCF_031932565.1 Streptomyces sp. B1866 | reverse complement strand
CGGGTGGCGGCTCTGGGACCGGGTGGCCGCCGGTGCCGGGAGCGAGCCCCGGCACGGCGGCCCGGCGGCGCGGTCAGGCCCAGAGCTGACCGTGCAGCGCCTTGACGGCCTCTTCTGTGGTCGCCGCCGTGTAAACGCCGGTCGACAGGTATTTCCAGCCTCCGTCGGCGACGACGAAGACGACGTCGGCCGTCTGGCCCGCCCGCTCGGCCTTGCGGGCGACGCCTATGGCCGCGTGCAGCGCCGCGCCGGTGGACACGCCCGCGAAGATGCCCTCCTCGGCGAGCAGTTCGCGGGTGCGGGCCACCGCGTCCGCGGAGCCGACCGAGAAGCGGCTGGTGAGCACCGTCTCGTCGTACAGCTCGGGCACGAACCCCTCGTCCAGGTTGCGCAGGCCGTACACCAGGTCGTCGTAGCGCGGCTCGGCGGCGACGATCTGCACGCCGGGGATGTGCTCGCGCAGGAACCGCCCGACGCCCATCAGGGTGCCGGTGGTGCCCAGGCCCGCCACGAAGTGCGTGACGGACGGCAGGTCGGCGAGGATCTCCGGGCCGGTGGTCGCGTAGTGGGCGCCCGCGTTGTCCGGGTTGCCGTACTGGTAGAGCATGACCCAGTCCGGGTGCTCGGCGGCCAGCTCCTTGGCGACCCGTACGGCGGTGTTGGAGCCGCCGGCGGCGGGCGAGGAGATGATCTCCGCGCCCCACATGGCGAGCAGCCTGCGGCGCTCCTCGCTGGTGTTCTCCGGCATGACGCACACGATGCGGTAGCCCTTGAGCTTCGCGGCCATGGCGAGGGAGATGCCGGTGTTGCCGGAGGTGGGTTCCAGGATGGTGCACCCGGGCCGCAGCCGGCCGTCCTTCTCCGCCTGCTCGACCATGTGCAGGGCGGGGCGGTCCTTGACGGAGCCGGTCGGGTTGCGGTCCTCCAGCTTGGCCCAGATCCGCACGTCCGTGGACGGGGACAGCCGCGGCAGCCGCACCAGGGGGGTGTTGCCGACCGCGGCGAGCGGACTGTCGTACCGCATCAGCGGGCTCCGCCGGCCACCGCGGGCAGGATGGTCACGCTGTCGCCGTCGTTGAGCTTGGTGGCGATGCCCTCCAGGAAGCGCACGTCCTCGTCGTTGAGGTAGACGTTGACGAAGCGGCGCAGGGTGCCGTCCTCGACCAGCCGGCCCCGGATGCCCGCGTGCCGCGTGTCGAGGTCGGCGAACAGCTCGTCCAGGGTGTCGCCGGTGCCCTCGACCGCCTTCTGGCCGTCGGTGAAGCTGCGGAGAATGGTGGGGATGCGGACCTCGATGGCCATGGCGTGCGCTCCTGTCGGCGTGCGGAACGTGCGGGGACTGCGGGCGAAGTGAGGGTGTGCTGGTCACCGCGTCGGACGGTGTGCGGCGGCGCCTGGCGGCCCGGCGCCGGGGGCGGTCAGGCCGCGTCGCGGCGCGGACACATCGCGCTGGCGAGTCGGCAGAGGTCGACGTGGAGCCGCGCCACCAGCGGCGGACCCGGCACCATGTCGTTCACATCCCTGACAACCATGGGCTCATCGTAACGATTCCCGCTCGGCTCCCCGCAGAACCGTCCTGGTATGCGGACGCCGGGCGACCGCCTGTCGAGACGCCGCGGCCGCCGCGCGGGGAGGTCGCGCGGCGGCCGGGGCGGAGCGGGGCGGGGCGGGCCGGTGGCGGGCTCAGTAGGCCTCCACCAGCCGGACCTCCTCCTCGGTGATCTCGCCGTCGACGATCCGGAAGGACCGGAACTCCACCGGGCCCTCCTCGTTGCCGCACTCGGCGGTGGACACCAGCACGTAGTGGGCGCCGGGCTCGCCCGCGTAGGACACGTCGGTGCGGGACGGGTAGGCCGGGGTCGCGGTGTGGGAGTGGTAGATGACGACCAGTTCCTCGTCGCGGTCGTCCAGCTCGCGGTAGAGCTTGAGCAGGTCGCCGGAGTCGAACTCGTAGAAGGTGGGCGAGCGGGCCGCGTTGAGCATGGGGACGAACCGCTCGGGGCGGCCGCTACCGGCCGGGCCCGCGATCACGCCGCACGCCTCGTCGGGGTGGTCGGCGCGGGCGTGCGCCACGATCTGGTCGCGCAGGGCCTGGGTGATGGTGAGCATGCGGCCAGGATAGGCGGGCCGGAAAAGGCCCGGGCCGGCCCGTCCGACGGTGCGGGACGGGCCGGCCGGCCTGCCGGGGCGTGGGGGGTGGGAACGCCCCGGCCGCTTCGGGGGCGGCCGCCGCGCCCGTCCGGGTGCGGCGGCCGCGGCGCGTCAGCGCTCCGCGTCGACCGGGCGGGCCGACGACCCGGGCCCGACCGCCGCGGACTCGGGCTGGGCGGGCTGCGCGGCGCGCATGCGGTCGCCCAGCACCAGCCAGCCGACCGAGAGGGCGACCGCCCAGCCCGCGCCGACGTACAGCGACACGCGCGTGTCCTCGTCGTAGGCGAGGAGCCCGGTGATGAGCACCAGGAAGGCCACCGCCACCCAGCTGAACAGGGTGCCGCCGGGGGCCGGGAAGGAGGAGGCGGGCAGCCGGCCGGCGACCACCTGGCGCCGGTAGCGGATGTGGCAGACGAGGATCACCATCCACGTCCACACGCCCGAGGCCACGGCCATGGAGGCGACGTAGGTGAACGCCTTCTCCGGCACCACGTAGTTGAGGATCACGCCGATACCCATGAAGACGGCGGAGACGCCGGTGCCCAGCGCGGGCGCTTTACGCGCGTTGAGTCTGCCGAGAACGGCGGGGGACTCGCCGTTGGCGGCCAGGTTGCGCAGCATGCGGCCGGTGGAGTAGAGGCCGGAGTTGCAGGAGGACAGGGCCGCGGTGAGGACGACGAAGTTGACGATGCCCGCGGCGAGGGGGACGCCGATCTTCGAGAAGGCGTGCACGAAGGGGCTCTCGTCCGCGGAGAACTCGGTCCACTTCACCACCGCCAGCAGGACCGTCAGGGAGCCGACGTAGAAGAGGACGATGCGCCAGGGCAGCGTGTTGATCGCCTTGGGCAGCGTCTCCTTCGGGTTCTCCGACTCGCCCGCGGTGACGCCGACCAGCTCCACGGCCAGGTAGGCGAACATCACGCCCTGGAGGGTCAGCACGCTGTCGCCCACGCCGTTGGGGAAGAACCCGCCGTGCGACCACAGGTTGCCGGGCGTGGCGGTGTCCCCGGCGTCGGAGAAGCCGAGGGTGAGCACGCCGAGCCCCATGACGATCATGCCGACGATCGCGGTGACCTTGACCATCGAGAACCAGAACTCGACCTCGCCGAAGATCTTCACCGAGATCAGGTTGACGCCGAAGAGCACCACCAGGAACACCAGGGCGCTGATCCACTGCGGGATGGACGGCCACCAGTAGTGGATGTAGATGGCCGCGGCGGTCAGCTCGGCCATGCCGGTGACCAGCCACATCAGCCAGTACGTCCAGCCGGTGACGTAGCCGTAGAACGGGCCCAGGAACTCGCGGGCGTACTCGGCGAAGGAGCCGGTCACCGGCCGGTAGAGCAGCAGTTCCCCGAGCGCGCGCATGATGAAGAAGATCACCAGGCCCGCGATGGCGTACATGAGGATGATGCTGGGTCCGGCCTTGGCGATGTTCGCCCCGGCGCCCATGAACAGGCCGACGCCGATGGCGCCGCCGATGGCGATCATCTGGACCTGGCGGCTGCCCAGGCCCCGCTGGTAGTCGGCGTCCGCGGCCGCGGTGGCGGTTCCCCCGATGTCGGTGGCTGTACCAACGGTGTTACCGTCGTCTTTCCCGACCCGCGCTGAGGTCATGATGGTGAGCCTCTCTGGCATCCATGCCGGTCCGGCTGAAGGCGTTCGTGAAGATGTACCACGCCCGCCACGGACCCCTCCGCAGCCGGATGTGGCCTGCCTCACAAGAAGAGGCGGACAAAAGCCGACGTGAATCCCAAAGACAGCGGACGCGGTGATGACATCGTTATCCGGACTTGAGGGTCGTCTGAGCGAACGGGCGGCGGTGCGCGGACGCGTGCGCGGGGCGTGCGACGCCCGGCCGCCGGCAGCCGGGGCCGCGCGCCGGGCCGTAGGGGCGTGCGGGCACGCGTACGGGCCCGTACGGACGGGGGCGGGCCGGTGCGGGACGAGGCGGGCGCGGGCCGCCGGGGCCTGTCAGGGCACGCGCGCGATGAGGGCGGGAGCACACCGGCCGGGTCCGCACCGGTGGGGTCCGCGGTGCCGGGGCGCGGGAGCCGGGCCGTACGGGCGCGGGCGTGGCCGCCGCCCGGCGCCGGGTCCGGCGGCCGTCACGGCTGGAGCGTGGCCACCAGCGACTCCTGGAGCCCGCCGAGCCAGAAGTAGGCGATCACCATCGGCTTGCGCGGGTCGGTGTCCGGCAGCCGCAGCAGCTCGCCGCCGTCGTCCTCGTCGGTGACCTCCAGGCGGGTGCCGATGGTCAGCCGCAGGTCGTTCAGGGTGCCGAGCCAGCGGGCGGACTCCCGCGGGTCGAGACGCAGCAGCTTGCCGCCCGCGCGGTCGCCGGTCCCGGTCGTGGCGAGCGCGTCGAGGGTGCGGACCACGCCGAGGGCGTCCTCGCGCTTGCGGGCCCGCAGGTCGTTCTCGGTGAAGCGGCGGAACTCCGCCGACGCCTCGCGCGCTTCCCGGGACTTGCGCTCGGCCTCCGGGCCGGCCGCCGCCTCCTCGCCGCCGGGCGCGCCGGGGCCGGTGTAGGCGTCGGGGAACAGCCGGGCCAGCGCCGGGTCGGCGGGCGGCTCGCTCGGGCCCTCCCGGAACACCTCGTCCAGCGGGTCGCCCGCCGGGCCGCCGGGCTCCTCGCCGGGGCCGATCAGCTCCAGGAACTGCACGCAGAGGCTGCGCAGGATGGAGATCTCCACCTCGTCCAGGGCCGCGGCGGCCCCGCCGCCGGGCAGCGGCTCGAAGGTGCCGGACATCAGCGGTCCTGCTGGAGAGTGGCCCACAGGCCGTACCCGTGCATGGCCTGGACGTCGCGCTCCATCTCCTCGCGGCTGCCGCTGGAGACGACCGCGCGGCCCTTGTGGTGGACGTCCAGCATCAGTCGGTGCGCCTTGTCCTTGGGGTAGCCGAAGTACGTTTGAAAGACATACGTCACATAACTCATGAGGTTGACCGGGTCGTTGTGCACCACCGTGATCCACGGCACGTCGGGCTCGGGTACCGCCGCGGGCATCTCCGCCGACTCGGGACGCTCGATCTCCACCGGTGCGACACTCACGGTTCCCATGCTGCCACCCTGAGACCGACGTCGCATCCAGCACCCCCGTCGAAATCGTCACTTTGACGAAATCCCGAGGTAGCATCGTCGCATGAACACCGCACACCTGGGGCTGCCGGTGGACGTGCCGTCGACCGCGCTGTTCACCGACCGGTACGAGCTGACGATGCTGCACGCCGCGCTGCGCGCGGGCACCGCCGACCGCCGCTCGGTCTTCGAGGTCTTCACCCGCCGCCTGCCCGAGGGCCGCCGCTACGGCGTGGTCGCGGGCACCGGCCGGGTGCTGGACGCCGTGGCGAACTTCCGGTTCGACCAGCGCGTCCTGGACTTCCTCGCCGAGCGGCGGGTGGTGGACGACGCGACGCTGGACTGGCTCGCGGACTTCCGCTTCCGGGGCGACATATGGGGGTACCCGGAGGGCGAGGTCTACTTCCCCGGCTCGCCGGTCCTGCGGGTGGAGGGCACGTTCGGCGAGGCCGTGCTGCTGGAGACGGTCGTGCTGTCCATCCTCAACCACGACTCGGCCGTGGCCGCCGCGGCCTCCCGGATGGCCGTGGCCGCGGCCGGCCGACCGCTGATCGAGATGGGCGCCCGGCGCACCCACGAGCTGGCCGCCGTGGCCGCCGCCCGGGCCGCGTACGTGGGCGGCTTCGCCAGCACCTCCGACCTGGCGGCCGGCTTCCGCTACCAGATCCCGACCGTCGGCACCAGCGCGCACGCCTTCACCCTGCTGCACGACACCGAGCGCGACGCCTTCACCGCCCAGGTCGAGGCCCTGGGCGGCGGCACCACCCTGCTGGTGGACACCTTCGACGTGGCCGAGGCGGTCGCCACGGCCGTGGAGGTGGCCGGGCCCGAGCTGGGCGCGGTGCGCATCGACTCCGGCGACCTGCTGCTGCTCGCGCACCGGGTGCGGCAGCAGCTGGACGACCTCGGCGCCAAGAACACCCGGATCGTGGTGACCAGCGACCTGGACGAGTACGCGATCGCGTCGCTGGCCGCCGCGCCGGTGGACGCCTACGGGGTGGGCACCCGGCTGGTCACCGGCAGCGGGCACCCCACCTGCTCGATGGTCTACAAGCTGGTCGCGCGGGCGGAGTCCGACGACCCCGACGCGGCCCTGGTGCCGGTGGCGAAGAAGTCGGTGATCGGGAAGTCGTCGGTCGGCGGGCGCAAGTGGGCGGCGCGGCGGCGGGACGCGGACGGCGTGGCCGAGGCCGAGGTGGTCGGCAGCGGCCCGGTGCCCGACGACCTGGCCGACCGGCAGCTGCTGGTGGAGCTGGTGCGCGGCGGCGAGGTGGTCGGGCGCGAGCCGCTGGACGCGGCGCGGGAGCGGCACGTGGCCGCCCGCGCGGGTCTGCCGATGTCGGCGACGCAGCTCTCGCGGGGGGAGGCGGTCATTCCGACCGAGTACCTGCACGCGTGACCGCGCGTACGCCGGGCACCCGTCACCGGTCGTCGGTCACCGAGGGCGGTGGCGGCGGCCGGGCGAGGCCGCGGAACGCCGGGCACCGGATGGGCCGGTCGTGTGCGGAGGGTGTGAGGCGGCGGTGCGGAGCCACGAGCGGTGGCGGGAAATCGGCCCGCGACGCGCCTGCCAGAACGCCTGGCAGGACGACACTCCGGCACGGAGTGCCATATTCCGGCACGCCGTGCCCTTCCCGCACACCCCCGCACTGGCTACCCTCGGTCACACCAGCACCCGCACCGGGCCGAGCCGCACCCCGGTCCTGCTTCTGTCTGTCTCCGGCCGGAAGGCACGCACCATGCACCGGGCACTCATCGTTGTCGACGTACAGAACGACTTCTGCGAGGGTGGCAGCCTCGCGGTGAAGGGCGGCGCGGACGTCGCCGCAGCCATCACGGACCTGATAGGTGAGACCACGGCGGGTTATCGCCACATCATCGCCACCCGGGACCACCACATCGACCCCGGGGGACACTTCTCGGCCAACCCGGACTACGCCCGCAGCTGGCCGCCGCACTGCCTGGCGGGCACCGAGGGCGTCGGCTTCCACCCGAACTTCGCCCCCGCCATCGCCTCCGGCGCGGTCGACGGCGTCTTCGAGAAGGGCGCGTACGCCGCGGCGTACAGCGGCTTCGAGGGCGTGGACGAGAACGGGCGGACCCTCGCCGCGTGGCTGCTCGAGCGCGGCGTGACGGAGGTGGACATTGTGGGCATCGCCACCGACCACTGCGTCAGGGCCACGGCGCTGGACTCCGCCCGCGAGGGCTTCGCCACGCACGTACTGCTCGACATGACGGCGGGCGTCGCCGAGGAGACCACGCTGCGGGCGCTGGAGGAGATGCGCGAGGCGGGCGTGGAGCTGACCGGCAAGCCGGTGGTGAGCCCTCCGGAGCTGTGACCGGGCGGGCGCCGCCGCCTTGCTGCGGCGCCGCCGGGCTCGCGCCCCAAGCCGCGAGCCCCAGGCCGCGACCCGGCCGCCTTCGCGGCCGCGGCTGACGGGCTACGCGCCCGGCGGGGCCGCGACCGGGGCGGGCCGGGGGCGGCGCAGCAGGGCGGCGATCGGCTGCCAGGACTCGGTGACGTGGTGCGGCGCCGACCGCCACACCAGCCCGTCCGGGTGGTGCAGCACGGCCGTCACCTCGTCCGGGGTGGGCGGCTGCACGTTGCCGCGCAGGTAGACGGCGCGCAGCCCCAGGTTGCGCAGCCGGGTCAGGGCGCGCTGGCGGTTGACGGCGTGCACCAGCACCCGGATGCGCGCCCCGGGGGCGGCCAGCGGGTGCGGCAGCGTGAGCGCGACGACCACGCTGCCGCCCGGGAGCTTGGTGAATCCTCCGTCGGCCATCCGCTGCTCGCTCGCTCTCCTGGTCCAGGTCCGTACGCCGTCGTACCGCCCTCGGGCCGTCGGCGTGCCGTTCCGCGGGGCGGGCCGCCCGGGTGACCAGGCCCGGCGGCGGCCGGGGTGTCAACAGGAACAGCCCAGAGGGCATCTAACGCGAAACGGCCGCCGCCCGCTAGAGGGCGCCGACCGTTTCGGCTCTGACCTGCACAGATGTGCACTATGTCGTGGACGGCCCGACCTGCACCGTCAGCGTGTCGCCGAGCGGGGACTCGTGCACGATCCTGATCCGGGTGTTGGTGTCAGTAGTCTTCACGCCACCGGTCGGATTGGCCGGATTCCAGTACGTACCCTTGTGGTCGTCGAACACCGACACGCCCCGCTTCGCCGGGATACGGGTGGCCACCCCGTCCTTGTGCAGGGTGAAACCTTGCGTCGGATAGCGGCTGAAGGGCGCGTCGTAGGCCAGGACGCGGTTGCGCAGGACCTTGCCGTCCGCCCACGTGTGCGCCTCCGGGTGCGCGTCCACCGGCAGGATCTGCCCGGAGCCCGGGTGCACGCCGACGTTGTTGTCGGGCTGGGAGGTGTCCCACTGCCAGATCACCAGGCCGTTCTGGTAGGGGAAGTGCTCCACCCAGTCGGGCCGGTCGGAGATCCAGCCGAAGTTGTACGGGCCGGTGCGCAGCGCGCGGTCGTAGGACACGTACTGCCGGTTCTCCGCGAGGTAGTACTGCGGGTAGTCCTTGGTGAAGGACGCCCCGATACGGCTGAAACCGGCCGCCGTCCAGCCGTTGTCACCGCCCTCGGCGCCGTCCGCGAGCAGCGGCTGCCCGTCGGCGGTGAGCGTCAGCGCGTCGGCCGCGAAGCCCTTCAGCGCGACGCCGCCGTCCGTGGCGTACCGGAAGCGCAGCCCGATCCGCTGCCCGGCGTAGGCGTCGAGCGGGAAGGACAGCTTCTGGTACGCGCCGGAGGAGCCGGTCAGCGCGGGCTTGTCCCCGGCGTCGCGCGGCAGGGGCGCGCCGTTCGCCGTGCCGTCCACGGGCGTCCAGTTCTTCCCGCCGTCCGTGGAGACCTCGGTGTAGAGGTAGTCGTACCCCTTCTCGATGTCCCACCAGCCCTGGAGGTCGAGCCGCGCGGAGGATCTCCCGGTCAGGTCCACGGTGCGGGTGAGGGTGTTCTTCAGGTCGTCGCCCATGCCGCTCCACCACTGCCGCTCGCCCTCGGCGGGCGGCACCACGTCGGTGGTGACGGCCTTGGGCGGCAGCGTGACCACCAGCGCCTGCGGCCTGCGGGTGTGGTACTCGGCGACGCCCAGGGTGTGCCGGGAGCGGGTGGCCGCCCGCGCGGAGGCGTAGTCCAGCCAGCCGAGCTGGAGCTTGTCCCAGGCGTTCATGTCGCCGGGCAGGTCGCCGATGGTGTCCCCGCCCCGGCCCAGCCACGACCCGGACGACATCAGCGACCAGAAGCCCACGGACGACTCGCCGCGGCCCGTGGTGTCGTACTCGTCGGGCAGGCCCAGGTCGTGGCCGTACTCGTGGGCGAAGACCCCGAGGCCGCCGTTCTCCGGCTGCATGGTGTAGTCGCCGACCCACACGCCGGTGGCGCCGATCTGCGTGCCGCCCGCCTTGTTGCCCGCCGGGCCGGTGCGGCCCGCGTCGGTGCCGTACGCGTACCAGCGGTGCGCCCACAGGGCCTTCTCGCCCTGCGCGCCGCCGCCCGCGGACTCGTCCTCGCCCGCGTGCACGATCTGGAAGTGGTCGATGTAGCCGTCGGGCTCGTTGAACTCGCCGTCGCCGTCGTGGTCGTAGCGGTCCCACTGGTCGTAGCGGGCCAGGTCCGCCCCGATCTGCGCGTCGGTGCGGCCGGCCGCCCGCTGGTCGGCGGCCCACCGGTCGACGCCGTCGCGGATCAGGTCCCAGGCGCTGGGGCAGTTGCTGCTGCCGCAGTAGTTGGACCCGTAACGGGCCTCGTTCCACTCCACCTTCACCCAGTCGGACACCTCGCCGTCGACCGAGTAGCGGCCGGAGGACTGCCGCTCGTAGTACTTCCTCAGCGACTCCTTGTCCCGAGCCTGGGAGAAGTAGAGGTCCTGGAAGTGCTGCCGGTCGTAGTCGGGCTGCCAGGCGGTGCTGTTGTCCTCCGAGCGGTCCGGCTCGGGGATGGTGTTGCGCGCCGGGCCCGGGTCGCCGCCGTACTTGACCTGCGCGGGCAGCGGCCCGGCGGGGCCGTCCGGGTCGTACGTCGTGGTGTCGTCCACCGTGTCGCCGAACTCGACCAGGATGGTGAAGATCTGGTCCGTCTTCTCCCTGGCCAGTTCCACGTACTTGCGCGGGCCCAGGCGCACGACGCTGGACGGGCCGCGCCGCTCGGCGCGCGCGTGCCCGGACAGCACGTCGCGCAGCGCGGCCTCCCGGCGCTCCGCCTGCCGCGCGCTGAACGGGCCGGGCAGGTCGTGCTCGGCGTCGGCGGCGCCCGGGTCGCCGTGCCCGGTCCGGTCCGCGGACGGCGCCTCGGCGGGGGCCGGGGCCGTGGCGAACGCGGCGGGCCCGATCTCCGTGGCCCCGAGCGCGGTGGTCCCGAGCGCGGCGAGTGCGGTGGCGACTGCCGCCAGTCTGCGGGCTCTTCGTCTGCGTGAGATGGTCACGTACGGGTCCTCCCCAGTCATGACTGTGCCGACATTCGACCGGAGTGGCCCGGGAAAAGACAGGCCTTGATTTGGACGCGCCAAGCCGTTACGTTTTCCGACCGGCTTGGACCGGATAGCGAACAGAGAGCGGCGCGTTCACCGGAATCGCTGGAACAGACAGTGATTCCGTGCGCCCCCTGTGCGACGGAACCGCGCGGCGGCCCGGCGCTTAGCGTTCGTTCCGCCAGGGCAGCCAGCACCGTAGAGTTTTTCAGTCCGGTGTTCTCCCCGGTGCACCCGCCCCGCACACCCCTGTTCCAGGACGGATACCGCCATGCCGCGCCCGACTCCCGCTCAGTTCCTCTACGGTTCGGCCACCGTCGTCCTGTCGGCCCTCGCCATGCTGCTGCTGTCCCAGACGCGTTCGGGCGGCGGGGTGGCGGTCATCGCCGGCGTCGCCCTGGCCCTCGGGCTGCTGGTCGCCCTCACGGTGCCGATCACCTGGCAGCAGCGCCGGCCCGCCGAGCCGGAGGCGGAGCGGGCCGCCCAGGCCCCGGCGGCCACGACCGAGCGGCAGCAGGTCCGGCGGGCGGCGCTCGGCCGGCCGCGCGCGGGGCTGCGTCCCGGCCCG
>NZ_JAVSCF010000213.1:0-11501 GCF_031932565.1 Streptomyces sp. B1866 | reverse complement strand
ACCGGCGGACCCCCGCGGGCGGGCCGGGCGCCGGGCGGCCGGGGCACGGCCGGGGCGCTGGTCCCCGGGACGCCGGTCCCCGGAACGTATACGAGCGGGCCGGACCCGGGCGGCGCGCCCGAGTCCGGCCCGTGCCCGGGAGCCGGGCGGGGCATCAGGCGGAACCGGGCGGGCCCGCCCCCGGTCCGGTAGGAGGACCGGGGGCGGGCCCGACGCGGCGCGGGGCGTCAGTCCCGGCCGGACCCGGTGAAGGTCTCGCCCTTCTCGGCCTTGGCCACCAGCAGCTCCGGCGGCGCGAAGCGGTCGCCGTAGGCGGCCTGGAGTTCCCGCGCGCGGGCCGTGAAGCCGGGCAGCCCGCCCTCGTAGCCGTTGATGTACTGGAGCACGCCGCCGGTCCAGGCGGGGAAGCCGATACCGAAGACAGAGCCGATGTTGGCGTCGGCGACGGAGGTCAGCACGCCCTCCTCCAGCAGCCGGACGGTGTCCAGCGCCTGGGAGAACAGCATCCGCTCCTGGATGTCCGCCCACGGCAGGTCCGGGTCGGCGCCGCCGAAGTGCTCGGCCAGGCCCGGCCACAGGCGGGTGCGCCTGCCGTCCTCGTAGTCGTAGAAGCCGGCGCCTCCGGAGCGGCCGGTGCGGCCGAACTCCTCCACCATGCGGTCGACGACCGCCTCGGCCGGGTGGGCCGGCCAGGTGCCGCCGGCCTCCTCGATGGCCCGCTTGGTCTCCAGCCGGATCTTGCGCGGCAGGGTGAGGGTCAGCTCGTCCATCAGGGACAGCACCTTGGCCGGGTAGCCGGCCTGGGCGGCGGCCTGCTCGACGGTGGCCGCGGGCACGCCCTCGCCCACCAGCCCCACGCCCTCGTTGAGGAAGTGGCCGATGACGCGGGAGGTGAAGAAGCCGCGCGAGTCGTTCACCACGATGGGCGTCTTGCGGATCTGCCGCACCAGGTCGAAGGCGCGGGCCAGGGCCGCGTCTCCGGTGCGCTCGCCCTTGATGATCTCCACCAGCGGCATGCGGTCGACGGGCGAGAAGAAGTGCAGCCCGATGAAGTCCTCCGGGCGCCGGACGCCCTCGGCGAGCAGGGTGATGGGCAGGGTGGAGGTGTTGGAGCACAGCAGCGCGTCGGGCGCGAGCAGTCCCTCGATCTCCTGGAACACCTTGTGCTTCAGGGCCGGGTCCTCGAAGACGGCCTCGATGACCGCGTCGCAGCCGGCCACGTCGGCCGGGTCGGCGGTGGGCGTGATGCGGGCCAGCAGCGCGTCCCGGTCGGCCTCGGTGGTGCGGCCCCTGGCGAGGGCCTTGGCCAGCAGGCCCTCGGAGTAGGCCTTGCCCTTGGCGGCGGACTCGGCGGAGACGTCCTTGAGGACCACCTCGATGCCCGCCTTGGCGCACGCGTAGGCGATGCCCGCGCCCATCATGCCGGCGCCCAGCACGGCGACCTTCCGCACCTCGCGCGGCTCGAAGCCCTGGGGCCGGCTGGCGCCGGAGTTGACGGCCTGGAGGTCGAAGAAGAACGCCTGGGTCATGTTCTTGGCGGTCTGCCCGGTGGCCAGGTCCACGAAGTAGCGGGCCTCGATGGCCTGCGCGGTGTCGAAGTCGACCTGCGAGCCCTCGACGGCGGCGGCCATGATGTTGCGCGGGGCCGGGTAGGGGGCGCCGCTGAGCTGCTTCTTGAGGTTGGCGGGGAAGGCCGGGAGGTTGGCGGCGAACTTCGGGTGGGCGGGCGTGCCGCCGGGGATCTTGTAGCCGTCCGCGTCCCAGGGCTGCCGCGCCTCGGGGTGCGCGTCGACGTAGGCGCGGGCCCGCTCCAGCAGCTCCTCGCGGGTGGTGACCACCTCGTGGACCAGGCCCTTGTCCAGGGCCCGCCGCGGCGGGTACTGCTTGCCCTGGAGCAGCACGTTCAGCAGCGCGTCGGTGATGCCCAGCAGCCGTACAGTGCGGACCACGCCGCCGGCGCCGGGCAGCAGGCCGAGGGTCACCTCGGGCAGGCCGATCTTGGATCCGGGGGCGTCGAGGGCGACGCGGTGGTGGCAGGCGAGGGCGATCTCGTAGCCGCCGCCGAGGGCCGCGCCGTTGACGGCGGCGACGACGGGCCGGCCCAGGGTCTCCAGGCGGCGCAGGTCGCGCTTGACGGCCATGGTCCGGTCGTACACGGCCTGGCCGTGCTCGGGGCGCACGGTGATCAGGTCGCGCAGGTCGCCGCCGGCGAAGAAGGTCTTCTTCGCGGAGGTGATGATCACGCCGCGCACAGCGTCGCGCTCGGCCTCCAGCCGGTCGACGACTGCGGCGAGGGAGACGCGGAAGGCGTCGTTCATGGTGTTGGCGGACTGGGCGGGGTCGTCCAGGACGAGGGTCACGACGCCCGTGTCGTCCTGCTCCCAGCGGATCGTGCCGGTCTCGCTCATCGTGCTTGCTCCGTAAGAGGTGCGCCGCCGGGCCGGGTGGGGCCCGTACGGCCGGCGGGAAGGTGGCCTTGGGGGACGGGCGTTACAGCCGCTCGACGACGGTGGCGATGCCCATGCCGCCGCCGACGCAGAGGGTGGCGAGCCCGTACCGCTGCTCCCGCCGCTCCAGCTCGTCGATCAGGGTGCCCAGGATCATCGCGCCGGTGGCGCCGAGCGGGTGGCCCAGGGCGATGGCGCCGCCGTTGACGTTGACCTTGTCCAGGCTCAGCCCCATGTCCCGGGCGAAGCGCAGCACGACGGCGGCGAACGCCTCGTTGATCTCCACCAGGTCGATGTCGTCGACGGTCAGCCCGGCCTTGGCCAGCGCCTTGCGGCTGGCGGGCGCGGGGCCGGTGAGCATGATGGTCGGCTCGGAGCCGGAGACGGCGGCGGAGACGATGCGGGCGCGGGGCCTGAGGCCGTAGCGCTCGCCGGCCTCGCGGCTGCCGATGGCCACCAGCGCGGCGCCGTCCACGATGCCGGAGGAGTTGCCCGCGTGGTGCACGTGGTCGATGGCCTCGACCCAGTGGTACTTCTGCAGGGCCACCGCGTCGAAGCCGCCCATGTCGCCGATGACGGCGAACGACGGCTTCAGGCCGGCCAGCGACTCCACGGTGGTGCCCGGGCGCGGGTGCTCGTCGCGGTCCAGCACGGTCAGGCCGGAGCGGTCGCGGACCGGGACCACGGAGCGGTCGAAGCGGCCGTCCTTCCACGCCTCGGCGGCCCGCTCCTGCGACAGCACGGCGTAGGAGTCCACGTCGTGCCGGGTGAAGCCCTCGACAGTGGCGATGAGGTCGGCGCTGATGCCCTGCGGCACGAAGTTGGTCTCGTACGAGGTCATCGGGTCGTTGAACCAGGCGCCGCCGTCGGAGCCCATGGCCACCCGGGACATGGACTCCACGCCGCCGGCCAGCACCAGGTCCTCCCAGCCGGAGCGCACCTTGGCGGCGGCGAGGTTCACGGCCTCCAGGCCCGAGGCACAGAAGCGGTTCTCCTGCACGCCGGCGACCGTGTCGGGCAGCCCGGCCGCGATGGCGGCGGTGCGGGCGATGTCGGCGCCCTGGTCGCCGACCGGGCTGACCACGCCGAGGACGATGTCGTCGATCGCGGCCGGGTCCAGGTCGGGGAAGCGGCGGCGGATCTCGTGAATGAGGCCGACCACGAGGTCGATGGGCTTGGTGCCGTGCAGGGCGCCGCTGGCCTTGCCGCGCCCGCGCGGGGTGCGGACGGCGTCGTACACGTACGCTTCGGTGGTCACGTCTGGTGCCTTTCGGGGAAAGTCTACGGGGGGTGGCCCTGCGGGCGGCGGGGACGCTCGGGTGGAGGTCAGTCGGCGAGCAGGGAGCGGCCGATGACCTCCTTCATGATCTCGGTGGTGCCGCCGTAGATGGTCTGGATACGGCCGTCGGTGTACGCCCTGGCGACCGGGTACTCGGTCATGTAGCCGTAGCCGCCGTGCAGTTGCAGGCAGCGGTCGGTGACGCGCTTGTTCAGCTCGGTGGCCCACCACTTGGCCATGCACGCGCCCACCGCGTCGAGCTGCCCGGCGGTGTGCTCGGTGATGCACCGGTCGACGAACTCCCGGGTGACGGCGCACTCGGTGGCCATCTCGGCGATCTCGAAGCGGATGTGCTGCTGCTTGGCCAGCGGGCGGCCGAAGGCGTGCCGCTCCTTGACGTAACGGCTGGTGATCTCCAGCAGGTACTCGGCGCCGGCGATGGCGGACACCGCGATGCTCATGCGCTCCTGCGCGAGGTTGGTCATCAGGTGCATGAAGCCGCCGTGCAGCTCGCCCAGCAGGTTCTCCTTGGGCACCTTCACGTCGTGGAAGAACAGCTCGGCGGTGTCCTGGGCCTTCTGGCCGACCTTGTCGAGGTTGCGGCCGCGCTCGAACCCCGCCATGCCGCGCTCGACCACCAGCAGGCTCACGCCGTGCGCGCCGCCCTCGGGAGTGGTGCGGGCGACGACGATGACCAGGTCGGCGAGGATGCCGTTGGAGATGAAGGTCTTGGAGCCGCCCAGGACCCAGTGGTCGCCGGCGTCGGTGGCGGTGGTGCGGATGCCCTGGAGGTCGGAGCCGGCGCCCGGCTCGGTCATGGCGATAGCGGTGATGATCTCGCCGGAGCAGAAGCCGGGCAGCCAGCGCCGCTTCTGCTCCTCGGTGCCCAGCGAGGTGAGGTACGGGCCGATGATGTCGTTGTGCAGGCTCAGCGCGATGCCGGAGGCGCCCGCGCGGGTCAGCTCCTCGGCGAGTACGGCGGCGTAGCGGAAGTCGTCGGTCCCGCCGCCGCCGTAGGTCTCGGGCACGGCGAAGCCGAGCAGGCCCATGGCGCCCGCGGCGAGCCACGCCTCGCGGTCCACGATGCCCTGCTTCTCCCACCGGTCGTGGTGCGGGGCCACCTCCTTGTCGATGAAGGTCCGCACGGTCTCGCGGAACGCGTCGTGCTCGGGGGCGAAGATCTGGCGCTTCACTGCACGCTCTCCTGGGTCAGGGCGGGTACGTCCCAGTCGCGGGCCACCTCGGCGGCGTCCGCGCCGGGCCGGGCGGGCGGTCGGCGCACTCCGCCGGGGGTGGCGGAGAAGCGCGGGGCGGGCGCGGGCTGGGTGAGGCCGGCGTGGGTGACGAAGGTGCCGCGGGCGGCGAGGTGCGGGTGGGCGGGGGCCTCGCGCAGCGACAGGACGGGGGCGACGCACGCGTCGGAGCCGTCGAAGACGGCCGTCCACTCCTCGCGCGTACGCATCCCGAAGCGGGCGGCGACGGCGGCGCGCAGCTCGTCCCAGCGGCCGAAGTCGTCGCGGTCGGGCAGCCGGTCGGCGATCCCGAGCAGGCGGGTGAACTCGGCGTAGAACTGCGGCTCCAGCGCGCCCACCGCCATGTGGCCGCCGTCGGCGGTCTCGTAGGTGCCGTAGAAGGGGCAGCCGCCGTCGAGCAGGTTGGCGCCGCGCCGGTCCTGCCAGGCGCCGGCCGCGAGCATGCCGTGGATCATGGCGGTCAGGTGCGCGGTGCCGTCCACGATGGCGGCGTCGACGACCTGCCCGGTGCCGGTGGCCCGGGCGTGGTGCAGGGCGGCGAGCACGCCGACGACGAGGTAGAGGGAGCCGCCCGCGTAGTCGCCGAGCAGGTTGGCGGGTACGGCGGGCGGGCCGCCGGCGGCGCCGATCATGCCGAGCGCGCCGGTGACGGCCACGTAGCCGATGTCGTGGCCCGCGGTGTCGGCGAGCGGTCCGTGCTGGCCCCAGCCGGTCATCCGCCCGTAGACCAGCCGCGGGTTGCGGGCCAGGCAGGCGTCGGGCCCGACGCCCAGCCGCTCGGCGACGCCGGGCCGGTTGCCCTCGATCAGCACGTCGGCGCGCGCGGCCAGGTCGAGCACGGCGCGCGGGCCGTGCGCGGACTTCAGGTCGAGCACGACCGAGCGCTTGTTCCGGCCGGTGACGTCGCGCTCGGGGTCGATGCCGAGCACCGGGCCGCCGGGCCGGTCGACGCGCACCACGTCGGCGCCCAGGTCGGCCAGCAGCATGGCGGCGAACGGGCCGGGGCCGATCCCCGCCAGCTCCACCACGCGCGCCCCGGCCAGCGGGCCGTCTTCCGTCGGCGCCATCCCGCCCCCAACCTTGTGACACTGTTGCTGTAACACCACTGATGCTAAGAAGCGGGCGCGCCGCGCACAACCCCCGCGCGGCAACAATGCCACCAAGCGGTGGCACGGTCGTCCGGTGCCGGCCCCGCTCCTGACGGCAGGGGCGGTCAGGCCCGCTCCGCCTCGGCCGCGGCCACGCCGCGCGGCGGGCCCGGCAGCAGGTGGTCCTCCGGCACCGCGCCGCTCGTACCGTCCCTACCGCCGGTACGGGCCGTACGGTCCAGGAGCCGTCCCAGCCGCCGCGGCACGTCGCCGCCGACCAGCACCACGACCACCAGCGTCAGCCCGAAGGTGAGCACCGCCAGCGCCCGGCCCAGCGGCATGCCCTCGGCCAGGTGCGCGCCGAGCACGGGCGCCACCGCGCCGCCGAGCGCGCCGGTGTTGTAGACGAAGCCGAGCGACGCGGCCCGGCTCGCGGTCGGGAAGTGGCCGGCCAGGTAGCGCGGCAGCAGGCCGGAGACCCCCTGGCCGAAGGCGAGCAGGAAGAACAGCAGCACGCCGAGCCCGACCAGGCTGCCGCGCACGGCGAAGACGGGGAAGACGAACGCGAGCGAGACCAGCAGGGCCAGCGCGTACGCGCGCCGGGTGCCGAGCCGGTCGCCCGCGAAGCCCGCCAGCCAGCAGCCGCCCATCGTGCCGAACCCGGCGTAGAACATCACGTCCGCGACCTGCGCCGGGGTGTAGCCCAGCTCGGTCTTCAGGTACGTGGGCAGCAGCGCCTGGATCGGCCAGCTGTAGAGGAACGCGCAGAAGACCGTGCAGGTCAGCGCCACGTACAGGGCCCAGTGCCGGCGCCCGCCGAGCTGCGCGGCGAACGCGGCCAGGCAGCCGGCGGCGACCAGCGCGAGCGGCCACACGAACCCCGCGCCGAGCGGGGTGAAGACGGTGAACAGCGCGGCCGCCGCGGCCGCGGCCGCCACGCCGTTGGCCCAGGCACGGCCGCGCCCGGTGAACAGCGGGCGGAACGGGTTCGGCCGCGCCCGCGCGCGGTCCGCCTGCGCGCTCCACTCCGCGGCCTCCGGCAGGGCGCGCCGCGTCCACAGCGCCACCAGCACCGGCGCCACGCCGATGTAGAACATCCACCGCCAGCCCCAGTGCGGCACGACCCACTTGTACAGCTCGGCGGCCAGGATCGTGCCGCCCGAGTAGCCGGAGATCAGGAAGCCCGAGGCGCGCCCGCGCCAGGCCGCGGGCCAGCTCTCCAGGACGTACGTGGCGCTCGCGCTGTACTCCCCCGCCATCCCCGCGCCGATCAGCAGCCGGGCCGCGAACAGGCTGGTGTAGTCCCACGCCAGGCCGCAGGCGAAGGTGCCCAGCGAGTACAGCAGGATGCTGGCGACCATCGCCGCCCGGCGCCCGTACCGGTCGCCCAGCGCGCCCAGCAGCGCGCCGCCGAGCCAGCGGGTGACGAACGCGGCGGACACCAGGCTCGCCGCCTGGCCCGTGCCCAGCCCGAACTCGTCCGCGACCTCGGTCAGGACGAGCGTGATCAGGACGAAGTCGAAGCCGTCGAGCAGGTAGCCCAGCCACGCGGCGAACATCGCCTTCCACTGCGCCGCGGACACCTCCCGGTACCAGCGGCCCGTCGCGCCCACGCGAGGACCGGGGCCCGCCGCGCTCACGGCAGCAGGCCCCCCTCCTCCAGATACCCGCGCACGGCCTTCACGGCGGCCTCGTCCAGCGGGACCTGGGGGGCGGCGGTGGCCGGGCAGCCGATGACGCCCAGCAGGTGCAGGGCGGCCTTGAACCCGCCGTACGCGCGCGAGTCCACCCCCATCACGGCCGGGTCGCCCACGGCGGCGAGGCCGAACAGCGCGGCCAGCCGGTCCTGCTCGGCGGCGGCGGCCTCCCACTGGCCCGCGCGCGCGTGCGCGTACAGCCGGGTGAAGCCGTGCGGGTCGACGTTGCCCAGGCCCGGGACCAGGCCGTGCGCCCCGGCCAGCAGCGCGCCGTCGGCGGCCAGCTCCGAGCCGGTCAGCACCGCGAACGAGCCGTGCAGCCCGCGGCCGCGCACCGCGACCAGCAGGCGGCGCAGCGCGCCGTCGTCGCCGCTGCTGTCCTTCACGCCCGAGAGCGTACCCTCGGCGGCCAGCCGCAGCAGGACCTCCGGGTCCAGCCTGGTGTGCACGGCGGCCGGGATGTCGTAGGCGACCAGCGGCACGCCTGCGGCCTGCCGCACCCGCCGGAAGTGGTCGGCGGTCTCGGCCGGGTGGCAGCGGGCGTAGAAGGGCGCGGTGGCCACCACCGCGTCCGCGCCCAGCCGCGCCGCCGTACGGGCCTGGTCCGCGGCGCGCCCGGCGGTCATGTCGATCGCCCCGGCCAGCACCGGCACCCGGCCGGCCGCCGCCTCGACGACCGTCTCCAGGGCGGTACGCCGCCGGGCGTCGGTCAGGTAGGCGGCCTCACCGGTCGACCCCAGGGCGAACAGGGCGTGCACGCGCGCGCCGATCAGGTGCTCCACCAGGGCCCGCAGCGAGCGGGTGTCGACCTCTCCGGCCGGGGTCAGCGGGGTGCACAGGGGCGGGATGACACCGGTGAGGGGGACGGGGATCATGCCGGCCTGCTTTCTGGCGGGCGCGGGGGCGGCTTCGTCCCGGGCGGGTCCGGCGCCGGTCCTCCGGCGTACGTACGCGAGCCCGGCCGTGTCCCGGGCACCGCCCGCGCGCGTGCGGCGGCCTCCCGCGGCGCGGGGCGTTCCGGCGGGCGGCCGCGGCGGACCATCGGACAGAGGATCGGGCGATGGGATCGGGGATGGATCAGACACTGGGTCGGACATTGGACATTGGACATCGGACATCCTACGTCTGCCGAATGTCGCTCAGCCGCCGTGGCCTGTCAAGCCCGCCGGGGCGGCCGTGGACGCCGGTTGACCGTGCGACGCCCGCTACCTACTGTGGCGGCCACCCCCGGCGGGCGACGGCCCGCGCGGGACCCGCGCCAGCAGGGAGGACCCGCCATGCGGCCATCGGACGCCGCTGACCAGCCCGGCCGCCCCGACCGCCCCGGCCATGCGGACCGGGCCCACGACATCGTGCTGTTCGGCGCCACCGGCTTCGCCGGCGCGCTCACCGCCGAGTACCTGGCCGAGCACGCCCCCGCCGACTGCCGCTGGGCGCTGGCCGGCCGCACCCCGGCCCGGCTGGAGCGGCTGCGCGACCGGCTCGCCGAGATCAACCCGGCCTGCGCCGGGCTGCCGCTGCTGACCGCCGACGCCGGCGACCCCGCCTCGCTGCGCGCCGTCGCCGCCGACACGCGCGTCGTGGCCACCTCCGTGGGCCCGTTCGCGCGCTACGGCGAGCCGCTGGTGGCCGCCTGCGCGGCGGCGGGCACGGACTACGCCGACCTGACCGGCGAACCGGAGTTCGTGGACCTGATGTACCTGCGCCACCACGCGCTCGCCCGCGAGACCGGCGCCCGCCTGGTGCACGCCTGCGGCTTCGACTCCGTGCCGCACGACCTGGGCGTCCACTACACCGTCTCCCAGCTGCCCGCGGGCGTGCCGCTGCGCGTCAACGGGTACGTGCGCTCCAACGGGACCATATCCGGCGGCACCCTCGCCTCCGCCCTGCACGGCATGTCCCGCCCGGTCAGCACGGTCCGCACCGCCCGGGCCCGGCAGCGCGCCGAACCGCGCCCCGCCGGCCGCACGGTCCGCTCCGGCCCCGGCGCCCCGCACCGCGCCCGCCGGCCCGCCGGCTGGGCGGTGCCGCTGCCGACCATCGACCCGCAGATCGTCGGCCGGTCCGCCGCCGCGCTCGACGCGTACGGGCCCGACTTCGCCTACGGCCACCACGCGCTGGTGCGCCGGCTGCCGGTCGCGGTCGGCGGCGCGGTGGGCGTCGCCGCGCTGCTCGCCGCCGCGCAGGTGCCCCCGGTGCGCACCTGGCTGTCCGGCCGCCTCGCGCCCGGCGACGGGCCGGACGCGGCGCGGCGCGCCCGCAGCTGGTTCTCCGTCCGCTTCGCCGGGGAGGGCGGCGGCAAGCGGGTCGTCACCGAGGTCGCGGGCGGCGACCCCGGCTACGAGGAGACCGCCAAGATGTTCGCCGAGTCCGCGCTGTGCCTGGCCTTCGACGACCTGCCGGAGACGGCCGGGCAGGTCACCACCGCGGCCGCCATGGGCGACGCGCTCACCTCGCGGCTGGTGCGCGCGGGCCTGGTCTTCCGGGTGGTCGAGTCCGGCTGACCGGCGGCGGCCGCCTCCTCCCGGCGGCCGGGAGGAGGCGGCCGCGGCCGGGGCCGTACGGGCAGTAGGCTGCCCGGCGTGTTCGTACTCGACCTGACCTACACCGCCCCCGTGGAGCGCGTCGACGCCCTGCTCGCCGACCACGTCGCCTGGCTGGAGGCGCACTACGCGTCCGGCGACTTCCTCGCCTCGGGCCGCAAGGTGCCGCGCGAGGGCGGCGTGATCCTGGCGCGCGGCGAGGACCGCGCGCGGATCGAGGAGATCGTCGCCGCCGACCCGTTCGTGGTGGCGGGCGTGTGCGCCTACCGGGTGACGGAGTTCCTGGCCACCAAGACGGCCCCGGAGCTGGCCGCGCACCGCCAGCGGCTGCCGTCCTCGTAGGAGTCCTCGTAGGAGTCCTCGTAGGAGTCCTCGTAGGAGCGGCGGCCGCCGGCGGGCTTGGGTCAGGACGTCTCGTCGGCGCTCGCGGTCGGGCTGGGCGTCGCGCTCGGGGTCTGCGACGGCGTCGCGCTCGGCGTCGCGCTGGGAGTCTCCGTCGCGGAGGGCGCCGCGCTCGCGGTCGGCGTCTCGCTCGCGGTCTCCGACGGCGTCGGCGACTCCGACGGACTCCCGCTCGCCGTCGCGCTCGGCGTCGCCGTGGGCGTCTCGCTGGGCGTCGCGCTCGGCTCGGACGTGCCGCCCGGCGTGGACGTCGCCGTCCCGGTGGGCTTCGGGGTGCCGGTCGTCGGGGTCGGCGCCGGGGTGGTCCCGTCGCCGCCGGAGGCGCTCGGCGACGGCGGGGTCGCGATGGGCGACAGGGTCGCGGACGCGGGCGGGGCCTCGGGGTCGAGCAGCGACGGCGTCAGCAGCGACGAGGACGGCGACAGCAGCGACGGTGGCACCAGGGACGGCGACAGCAGGGACGGCGTGAGCGCGTCCGGCGGGACGACGTCGGGCGACCGGTCCCCGGCCGCGTGCGCGTCCTCGCCGCCCGGCGAGCGCTTCGCGCGCGTCTCCTTCTCCGGCTTCCCGACCCCGCCGCGCCCGCCGCTCGCCGCCCACGCCGACGGCGCGCCGGAGGCCGTGGCCGACCAGGCGGTCGGCACGGACGGGTCCTGGTCCCCCTGGGCGAGCGACGTCGTGCCCCCGGTCAGGGCTATGCCCGCGGCGACCGCGGCCCCGGCGACGGCCAGCACGCTGGCTCCGGCCAGCGCGGCCGCGACCGGGCCGGTCGCCCGCAGGCGGCCGGCGGCC
>NZ_JAVSCF010000212.1:0-11579 GCF_031932565.1 Streptomyces sp. B1866 | reverse complement strand
CCCGGGGCGCCCGCGCGTGGCCGTGAGGCCACCGCTTCCCCGCGTCGCGGGCGCGTCGGACCGGCCCCGGAGGGCCGGCCTGGTCGAATCCCGCGGCCCCGCGGCGCGACGGCGCCCCGGGAGGACCGGGGGCCGCCGCGGGGCCGCCGCGGGGCCGCCTGGCTGCGGCTAGCGGATCGACATACCGGAGATGGAGCGGGAGATGACCAGCCGCTGGATCTCGCTGGTGCCCTCGAAGATCGTGTAGATCGCGGCGTCGCGGTGCATGCGCTCCACCGGGTACTCGCGGGTGAAGCCGTTGCCGCCGAGGATCTGCACGGCCTGGGCGGTGACCGTCTTGGCGGTCTCGCCCGCGAAGAGCTTGGACATCGACCCCTCGGCCGCGGTGAAGGGCTTGCCGTTGGCGGCCATCCACGAGGCCCGCCACACCAGCAGCCGGGAGGCGTCGATCTTGGTACGCATGTCCGCGAGCTGGAAGGCGATGCCCTGGTTGTCGATGATGGGGCGGCCGAACTGGATGCGGGTCTTGGCGTAGTCGAGCGCGACCTCGTAGGCGGCGCGCGCGATGCCGACGGCCTGGGCGCCGACGGCCGGCCGGGAGGCCTCGAAGGTCGCCATGGCCGCGTTCTTGACGCGCTCGCCGGTGCGGGCCCGCTCGCGGGCGCGGGCGAGGCGCTCGTCCAGCTTCTCCTTGCCGCCCAGCAGGCAGCTGCCGGGGAGGCGGACGTCCTCCAGGACGACCTCGGCGGTGTGCGAGGCGCGGATGCCGTGCTTCTTGAACTTCTGGCCCTGGGTGAGGCCGGGGGTGCCGGGCGGCACGACGAAGGAGGCGTGGCCGCGCGCGCCGAGGTCGGGGTCGACCGAGGCGATGACCACGTGCACGTCGGCGATGCCGCCGTTGGTGGCCCAGGTCTTGGTGCCGTTGAGCACCCACTCGTCCTTGGCCTCGTCGTAGACGGCCCGGGTGCGCAGGGCGGAGACGTCGGAGCCGGCGTCCGGCTCGGAGGAACAGAAGGCGCCGAGCTTGACGTCGTTGGCGTCGCCGTACATGGCCGGGACCCAGGTGCCGATCTGCTCCTCGGTGCCGTTGGCGAGCACGCCGACGGCGGCGAGGGCGGTGCCGACGATGGACAGGGCCAGGCCCGCGTCGCCCCAGAACAGCTCTTCCATGGTCAGCGGGATGCCGAGGCCGGTGGGGTCGAAGTACTGCTGGGCGTAGAAGTCCAGCGAGTACAGGCCGATCTTGGCGGCCTCCTGGATGATCGGCCAGGGGGTCTCCTCGCGCTCGTCCCACTCCGCGGCGGCCGGGCGCATCACGTCCACGGCGAACCCGTGGATCCAGTCACGCACCGCCTTCTGGTCGTCGTTGAGCTCGAACGAGAACTCGGCCATGACCCCTCCACCTTGTCATTACCTGCGGTAACCGCAGTCTGTTACTCACCAGTAAGCAATGTCAACCTCCCTCCGCGCTCCGCCCCGGCGCGTGAGGGCGGTGTTACGTTGCGCACGGTCAGAAGAATCATCAGGGGGCGGGGAGGACACTCAATGGAGACCAGCCAGCGGGACGATCAGCGGCAGGCGACCGAGCGCCGGCGCAAGGAGCTGCTGGAGGCCGCGGAGCGGGTCGTGCTGCGCGACGGGCCGGGCGCCTCGATGAACGCCATCGCCGCCGAGGCGGGCATCACCAAGCCGATCCTCTACCGCCACTTCGGCGACAAGGGCGGCCTGTACCGGGCGCTGGCCGCCCGGCACACCGACGCCCTGCTGGCGGCGCTGCGCGCGGCCCTCGACGCCCCCGCCGGCCGGCGCGACCGGGTCGAGGCCACCCTGGACACCTATCTGGCGGCCATCGAGACCCAGCCCCAGGTCTACCGCTTCCTCATGCACCCCGCCGAGGACGACCAGGAGGGCCGGCCGACGGAGGGCGGCTTCGACGTCGGGCGGCACTCGGCCCCGCTGCTGCGCCGCATCGGCGAGGAGCTGGCCACCGTCGTCATCGAACGCCTCGACCTCGGTCCCGACGGCGACGAGCAGGCGCGCGTGTGGGGCCACGGGATCGTCGGGATGATGTACGCGGCGGGCGACTGGTGGCTGCGCGAGCGGCCCTGCTCGCGCAGCCAGCTCGTACGGCACCTGACGGACCTGCTGTGGGGGCGCCTGGCGACGGCCGGGGACCGGCACGGCAGCCCCGGCTTCTGACACGTCTCACGGGCCGTCAGGCGCCCCCGGGGCCGCCGCCGGTGGCCCCGGCGCCGGCCCGGCCGCGGCGGCCCGGCGACCCGCGGCCGGCCGGCGGCGGCGGAAGTCGATGGGACCGGCCGGATCTCGATAGGCTGACCCCCGACGGAAGGCTCCCGGCCGGCGACCGGCGCGGCGGGGCGTACCACCGGCGCCCCGGGGCAGGTGCGGCGCCGGCAGGAGGAGGGTTGAGGACGATGGCAGGCAACGCGGAGCCGCTGTCGCCGCGGGCGAAGCTGGCGGTGACGGCCGGCCGGGCGGCGGCGGCGGTGTCACGGGCAGCGGGCCGCGGCAGCGGCTCGGTGATCGGCGGCCGGGTGGCGCTCAGGCTCGACCCCGACCTGCTGCGCACGCTGGCGCAGCACCTGGACGTGATCCTGGTGTCGGCGACCAACGGCAAGACCACCACCACCCGGCTCATCGCCGAGGCGCTGCGGGCGGCGGGCCCGGTGGTCTCCAACGCGCTCGGGGCCAACATGCCCGCCGGCATCACCTCCGCCCTGGCCGGCGGCTCCGACGCCCGCTACGGCGTCATCGAGGTGGACGAGAAGTACCTGGCCACGGTCGCGCGCGACGTGGAGCCGAAGGCCGTCGCGCTGCTGAACCTCTCGCGCGACCAGCTCGACCGGGCCGCGGAGACCCGTATGCTCGCCGAGCGCTGGCGCGAGGGCCTGGCCGGCACCAAGTCCGTGGTGATCGCCAACGCCGACGACCCGCTCATCGTCTGGGCCGCCTCCTCCTGCTCCAACGTGGTGTGGGTGGCGGCGGGCCAGGAGTGGAAGGACGACGCCTGGTCCTGCCCGTCGTGCGGCGGCGTGCTGCACCGGCCCTCCGGCGACGACTGGGGCTGCCGGGAGTGCGGCTTCCGCCGCCCGGTGCCCAGCTGGGCGCTCAAGGGCGAGTTCGTCCTGGACCCGCACGGCTCGGCCTGGCCGATCCGCCTCCAGCTGCCCGGCCGCGCCAACCGGGCCAACGCCGCCACCTCCGCCGCCGTCGCGGCCGCCTTCGGGGTGCCGCCGCAGGTCGCGCTGGAGCGCATGTACGAGGTGCGGGCGGTCGCCGGGCGGTACGACGTCGTCGCCTTCCAGGGCCGCCAGATCCGCCTGCTGCTGGCGAAGAACCCGGCCGGCTGGCTGGAGACCTTCTCCCTCATCGACCCGCCGCCCACCCCGGTGATCCTGTCGGTGAACGCGCGCGGCGCCGACGGCACCGACACCTCCTGGCTGTGGGACGTGGACTACACCCGGCTCGCCGGGCACCCGCTGTGCGTGATCGGCGACCGCAGGCTGGACCTGGCGGTGCGGCTGGAGGTCGCGGGCCTGGACTTCCGGGTGTGCGAGACCGTGGACGAGGCGGTGCGCCTGTCGCCGCCTGGCCGGATCGAGGCCATCGCCAACTACACCGCGTTCCAGGACCTGCGCCGCCGCGTGGGCAACTGACCCCGACTCCCCCGGAAGGTTCCCTGAGAAGCATGAGCCAGAACGCGCTGCGCCTGGTGTGGATCTACCCCGACCTGCTGAGCACCTACGGCGACCAGGGCAACGTCCTGGTCGTGGAGCGGCGCGCCCGGCAGCGCGGCATCGAGGTCGCGCGCGTCGACGTGCGGTCCGACGAGCCGATCCCGACCTCCGGGGACATTTACCTGATCGGCGGCGGCGAGGACCGGCCGCAGCGGCTCGCGGCCGAGCGGCTGCGCCGGGACGGCGGCCTGAACCGCGCGGCGTCCAACGGCGCGATCATCTTCTCGGTGTGCGCGGGCTACCAGATCCTCGGCCACGAGTTCGTCAACGACCTCGGCAAGCGCGAGCCGGGCCTCGGGCTGCTGGACGTGGTCAGCGTCCGCGGCGAGGGCTCGCGGTGCGTCGGCGACGTGCTGGCCGACATCGACCCCCGGCTGGGCCTGCCGCCGCTGACCGGCTTCGAGAACCACCAGGGCATCACCCGGCTCGGCGCCACGGCGCGCCCCTTCGCACAGGTCCGGTTCGGCAACGGCAACGGCACCGAGGACGGCACCGAGGGGGCGTACCAGGAGACCGTCTTCGGCACGTACATGCACGGCCCGGTCATGGCCCGCAACCCGCACATCGCCGACCTGCTGCTGCGGCTGGCGCTGGACGTCAGCACGCTGCCCCCGGTGGACGACCGCTGGTACGAGGCGCTGCGCGAGGAGCGCATCGCCGCGGCCACCGAGACGGCGTCCTAGCCGCCGCCCGCCGCCCGGCGCGGGCCGCCCGGGCGGCCCCGGACGCGGTTACCGCCGGTACGGGTTCGGGTGCCGTCTGCATGCCGGACAGGCCGCCCCCGCGGCCGCCGGGACGCTTGTAGGGTGACGGCGTCCCGCCGGACGACGCGGTCCGGCCGCCCGCCCCTCCCTCGTCAGGTAACGGCTATGCGTATCGGTGTGCTCACATCCGGCGGCGACTGCCCTGGTCTGAACGCCGTCATCCGGTCCGTCGTCCACCGCGCCGTCGCCGACCACGGCGACGAGGTGATCGGCTTCCACGACGGCTGGAAGGGCCTGCTGGAAGGCGACCACCGGCCGCTCGACCTGGACGCGGTCAGCGGCATCCTGGCGCGCGGCGGCACCATCCTGGGCTCCACCCGGGTGCGCCCCGCCGACCTGCGCGACGGCGTGGAGCGCGCCCGCGGCCACGTCGCCGCGCTGGGCCTGGACGCGGTCGTCCCGATCGGCGGCGAGGGCACCCTCAAGGCCGCCCGGCTGCTGTCGGACGCGGGCCTGCCCGTCGTCGGCGTGCCCAAGACGATCGACAACGACATCGCCGCCACCGACGTGACCTTCGGCTTCGACACGGCCGTCGGCGTGGCCACCGAGGCCCTGGACCGGTTGAAGACCACCGCCGAGTCGCACCAGCGGGTGCTGATCGTGGAGGTCATGGGACGGCACACCGGCTGGATCGCGCTGCACTCGGGCATGGCGGCGGGCGCGCACGCGATCGTGGTGCCCGAGCGGCCGTTCCACATCGAGGAGCTGGCCACCCTGGTCGGCAAGCGCTTCGAGGCGGGCAAGAAGTTCGCGATCGTGGTCGTGGCCGAGGGCGCCAAGCCCCAGGAGGACACCATGCGCCTGGAGCCGGGCGGCACCGACGCCTACGGCCACGAGCGGTTCTCCGGCGTGGCCCGGCAGCTGTCGGTGGAGCTGGAGCGGCGCCTGGGCAAGGAGGCGCGCCCGGTGATCCTGGGCCACGTCCAGCGGGGCGGCACGCCGACGGCGTACGACCGGGTGCTGGCCACCCGGTTCGGCTGGCACGCGGTGGAGGCCGTGCACCGGCGCGCCTTCGGCATGATGACCGCGCTGCGCGGCACGGACATCCACCTGGTACCGCTGGCCGACGCCGTGGCCAGTCTGAAGACGGTGCCCGGCGGGCGGTACGCCGAGGCCGGCTGCGTGGTGTGACGCGAGGGGGCGGCCGGGTGCGGCGGGGCCGGGGGTTCTAGGCTGGTGCGGTCGCGGGCGGCGAGCGTGGGGCCCGCGGCCGCGGGCCCGTCGTCGCGGGCCGGCGGCGAGCGCGGGGCACCAGGGAGAGCGGCATGCGGCACGGCGGGCACGGCATGATGACGGACCTGCCGCCGTTCACCCTGTCGCGGGGCCTGGAGCCGGGCGGCGACCCGTTCTTCCTCGTCGGCTGCGCGGCCGCGCTCGCGCTGTACGGCTGGGGCGTGGCGCGCCTGGCGCGGCGCGGCGACCGGTGGCCCGCGGGCCGGACCGCGGCCTTCGCGCTGGGCGTGCTGACGGTCGCCCTGGTGATGTGCACGCGGCTGAACGACTACGGCATGGTCATGTTCAGCGTGCACATGGTGCAGCACATGGTCATCAGCATGCTCGCCCCGATCCTCCTGCTGCTGGGCGCCCCGGTGACGCTCGCGCTGCGCGCCCTGCCGGTGGCCGGGCGCGGCCGCAGGGGCCCGCGCGAGGTGCTGACCGCGCTGCTGCACAGCCGCTACCTGCGGGTGGTCACGCACCCGGCGTTCACGATCCCGCTGTTCATCGCCAGCCTGTACGGGCTGTACTTCACCCCGCTGTTCGCCTTCCTCATGGGCAGCAAGGCCGGGCACCTCGCGATGATGGCCCACTTCCTGCTGGTCGGCCTGGTCTTCTTCTGGCCGATCATGGGCGTGGACCCGGGCCCGCACCGGCCCGGGCACCTGATGCGGATGCTGGAGCTGTTCGCGGGCATGCCCTTCCACGCCTTCTTCGGCATCGCGCTGATGATGGCCTCCGAGCCGATGATCAGCACCTACGAGCACCCGCCCGTCTCGCTGGGCGTCGACCCGCTGTCCGACCAGAACGCGGCGGGCGGCATCGCGTGGGCCTTCAGCGAGATCCCGTCGGTGCTGGTGCTGGTCGCGCTGCTCTTCCAGTGGTACGCCTCCGAGCAGCGCCAGGCCCGCCGCCGGGACCGGGCCGCGGACCGCGACGGCGACCAGGAGCTGGCCGCCTACAACGCCTACCTCGCCTCGCTGCGGGCCCGCGGGCGCTGAGGCTGCGGCGGACCGGGCCGGGGCCGCCGGATCCCTGGCTCTTCCGCCTCCGGCGCGCGACCATGGTGCCCGGGCCCGTCGCGGCCGGTGCCGCGGGTACGGGCGGGGTGGCCGCCCGGGGCCCGCCCGAGGAGGTTGGCACACGAGATGCCCGGATCGGCGAAGGCGATGACGGCGTGCACGGTGGGCGGCCTGGTGGCGGTGACCGCCTATACCGTGGCGCTGGGCGGCAACGGCTGGCTGTGGTTCTGCTGGGTGCTGCTGGGGCTGTCGACCGGGGGCGTGCTCGTCGCCCGGTCCTGACGTCCGCCCGGCGGCCGCCCGCCCCGGGCTCCGGCGTGCCGGACGGTCCCCGGGGCGGGCGGCGCCGCCTCGACGGATACGGGCCGCTGCGGCCTAGCGGGCGGCCCTGGCGCCCGCGGCGGCCCTGGCGCCCGCGGCGGCCCTGGCGGCGGGCTTCGGCGTGGCGTGCGGGCCGCAGGTCACGTCCGCGTCGTCCACGGTGCCGTCGAGCAGGTAGGCGTTCACCCGGTCGTTGACGCAGGGGTTGACCAGGCCGGTGACGCCGTGCGAGCCGGCGTCCCGCTCGGTGACCAGCCGGGAGCCCGGCAGCCGGCGGTGCAGTTCGACGGCCCCGTCGTAGGGCGTCGCGGCGTCGCGCGTGCTCTGCACGATGAGCACCGGCGGCAGGCTCGCGCCCGCGCCGACCTCCAGCGGGGTGCGCTGCGGGCCGCGCCAGGTGGCGCACGGCAGGTTCAGCCACGCGTTGGACCAGGTGAGGAACGGGTAGTCCCGGTGCAGACGGGTGTTGTCCCGGTCCCAGGTGCGCCAGTCGGCGGGCCACTTGGCGTCGGCGCACTCCACGGCGGTGTAGACGGCGGTGCCGTTCTCCGACGCGGCGTTGCCCGCGGTGTCGGACAGGTCCGGTCCCGCGGCCTGGACCAGCGGCTTGTCGTCCCCGGCGAGGTAGGCGCTCCACGCCTCGGCGACGGTCGTCCACGCCGAGTCGTAGTAGGGCGCGTTCTGGAAGAAGCCGAGCAGTTCGGCCGGGCCGACGACGCCGCCGACGGGGTACTTCTTCGCGGTCGCGCGCAGCGTCTCCCACCGCTGCTGGACCTTCTCGGGCGTGTCGCCGATGTGGTAGGCGGCGTCGTTCTCGGCCACCCACGCCTTCCAGTCGCTCCAGCGGGTCTCGAAGGCCACGTCCTGGTCCAGGTTGGCCTGGTACCAGATCTTCTCCCGGGACGGGTTGACGACGCTGTCCACGACGATCCGCCGCACGTGGCCCGGGAAGAGGGTGGCGTAGACGCCGCCGATGTACGTGCCGTAGGAGACGCCGAGGTAGTTCAGCTTCCGGTCGCCGAGCGCGGCCCGGATGACGTCGAGGTCGCGGGCGGTGTTGGGCGTGGTGAGGTACGGCAGCAGCCAGCCGCTGCGCTCGTGGCAGCCGTCGGCGTACTGCCGGGCCAGCGTGCGCTGGGCGCGCTTGTCCGCCTCGCTGTCGGGCACCGGGTCGGGCTTGGGCGCGCGGACGAACTCCTGGGGGTCGACGCAGGAGATGGCCGCGGAGTGGCCGACGCCGCGCGGGTCGAAGCCCACGAAGTCGTAGGCCGCCGCGGTCTTCGTCCACAGCGGGTTCCTGGTGGTGACGCGGCGCGGGAAGCGCAGGCCGGAGCCGCCGGGCCCGCCCGGGTTGTAGATCAGCGAGCCCTGGTGCGCGGTCGCGCCGCCGGTGGCGGCGACGCGGTCCACGGCGATCTTGATGGTGCGGCCGTTCGGCCTGGCGTAGTCGACGGGGACCGTGACGTAGCCGCACTGGATGGGCTTCTCCAGGCCCCAGTCGGCCGGGCAGTCCGTCCAGTCGACGCCCGCGCGGGCGGCCCGGGCGGCGGCGATCTTCACACCCATCGCCTCGGCCGCCCCGCCCGGGACGCGCTCCCCGGCGTCCGCCACGGGCGCGGTCAGCACGCCGGCTATGAGCGCGCCGGCCGCGGCGCCGACGGCCGCGCCGGCTATCGCTGTGCGTCTCACGTTCGCTACTCCCCCTGGGGCGGGTGCCCGCTGGTAGTGGTGTGTGGTCGTAGCAGGATCTTCCGTGCCGTGAGCCCGGCAGGTACAGGCCAACCGGGTTTCTTTATCAAGCCGTGAACATCCGTATCGGGCGGTCGGAGGCGGCCGGGCCGCCGACGGCGCGGGCGGCGGCGTCCAGCGTCCGGCGCAGCCGCAGCGCGTCGGGAGCGACGGCGGTGACCAGGACGGCCGGTCCGGCCAGCGGGACGGCGACGGCGCCGTCGCCGATGACCAGCGGCTCCGGGGGCCGCTGGACCCAGGCCGGGTNTCGGGAGCGACGGCGGTGACCAGGACGGCCGGTCCGGCCAGCGGGACGGCGACGGCGCCGTCGCCGATGACCAGCGGCTCCGGGGGCCGCTGGACCCAGGCCGGGTCGGCCAGCAGCAGGTGGCCGGCCGCGCGGTGCCCGCCGAGCACGGCGCCGCCGTCCCAGCCCGGCGCCCCCGGCCCGTACCGCAGCTCCTGGTCCAGCAGCGGGCGGCCCGCGCGGTGCACGGTCAGCCGGGTGGCCAGCCGCCCGGGCGGCTCGCCGAAGCGGCCGAGCACCAGTTCCTCGCGCAGCAGCAGGCGGGCGCCCGGCGCGAGCTCCACCCGGCAGGTCATCCGCAGGTCGCTGCCGCGCGCGGAGACCAGCGGCTCGGGCAGCCAGCGCAGCGCGGCGCCGTCGCCGACGGTCAGGCGGGTGTCGTACGCGGCCGGCTCGCCGTCCGGGCCCGGCAGCGCGACGGTGGCCGCCGTGCTGGTCAGGCACAGCGCGGCGGCGTCCCGGAGCACGGCGGTCAGCCGCAGCCGGTCGCCGCCGAGCGGGGCGCACAGGGCGCCCACCAGCGCGACGCGGGCCTCGGGTCCGCCCGCCCTCAGGCGCCGCAGGGCCAGCGGTCCGTCTCCGGCCAGGACGGGCAGGGCGGTGCCGCCGCGGCCGTCGGGCTCGGCGACGAGGCGGGCGTCGGCCCGTACGCCCGCGCCGTGCCCGGGGCCCGTGGGCTCCCGCGGCGCGCCGGGGACGGTGGCCGCGGCCGTCACGCCGGGGCCGCCCGCCAGGCGGCGAGCCGGCCGCGGATCCAGTCCGCGACGGGCCGTACGCCGTCCTCGGCGACCAGGGACGTGAAGACCACCGGCAGGTCGCCGCGCTGCTCTTTCGCGTCCCGGGCCATGCGGTCGAGGTCGGAGCCGACGTACGGCGCGAGGTCGGTCTTGTTGACGACCAGGAGGTCGGCCGTGGTCACGCCGGGGCCGCCCTTGCGCGGGATGTCGTCGCCGCCCGCGACGTCGATGACGAAGATCTGCGCGTCGGCCAGGCCCCGGGAGAAGGTGGCGGTGAGGTTGTCGCCACCGGACTCCACCAGCACCAGGTCGAGCGGGCCGACGGCCGCTTCCAGGTCCTCCACGGCCTCCAGGTTGGCGGAGATGTCGTCGCGGATCGCGGTGTGCGGGCAGGCGCCGGTCTCCACCGCGGTGATCCGCTCGGGCGGCAGCACGGCGGCGCGCAGCAGGAAGTCGGCGTCCTCACGGGTGTAGATGTCGTTGGTGACCACGGCGATGGACGCCTCGTCGCGCAACGCCCGGCACAGGGCGGCCACGGTCGCGGTCTTGCCGGAGCCGACCGGTCCGCCCAGGCCCACGCGCAGGGCGCGCGCGGGGTCGGGGGCGCTCGCGGTGTGGCGCGGAGGGCAGGGGTCGGGGTGGTCGAGGTGCACGGCGGGCTCCTCAAGGGGTGGGATGGCGGGTCGGGAGGGGCTGGGATGGCGGGTCGGGAGGGGCTGGGATGGCAGGTCGGGAGGGGCTGGGATGGCAGGTCGGGAGGGGCTGGGATGGCAGGTCGGGAGGGGCTGGGATGGCAGGTCGGGAGGGGCTGGGATGGCAGGTCGGGAGGGGCTGGGATGGCAGGTCGGGAGGGGCTGGGATGGCAGGTCGGGAGGGGCTGGGATGGCAGGTCGGGAGGGGCTGGGATGGCAGGTCGGGAGGGGCTGGGATGGCAGGTCGGGAGGGGCTGGGATGGCAGGTCGGGAGGGGCTGGGATGGCAGGTCGGGAGGGGCTGGGATGGCAGGTCGGGAGGGGCTGGGATGGCAGGTCGGGAGGGGCTGGGATGGCAGGTCGGGAGGGGCTGGGATGGCAGGTCGGGAGGGGCTGGGATGGCAGGTCGGGAGGGGCTGGGATGGCAGGTCGGGAGGGGCTGGGATGGCAGGTCGGGAGGGGCTGGGATGGCAGGTCGGGAGGGGCTGGGATGGCAGGTCGGGAGGGGCTGGGATGGCAGGTCGGGAGGGGCTGGGATGGCAGGTCGGGAGGGGCTGGGATGGCAGGTCGGGAGGGGCTGGGATGGCAGGTCGGGAGGGGCTGGGATGGCAGGTCGGGAGGGGCTGGGATGGCAGGTCGGGAGGGGCTTAGCGGGTCAGGAGGGGGCTGGGGCGGTGGGGTCCGGGGCGGTGGGGCTGGGGGCGGTCGGGGGCCGTACCGGCGGATCGCGGCGGGCGCCGGTCATGACGCGAAGAGGCGTACGGGCCAGGCGGCGTGCTGCTCGGCGGTGATGTCCAGCAGCGGCGCGCAGGCGGCGGGCAGGGCGCCGGGGCCCTCGCGCAGGGCCGCGCGGGCGGCGGCCGCGGCCTGGCCGGCGACCGTGTCGAGGTCGGGCGCGAGGCGGGCGAGCACGGCGGTGGCGTCCAGCGGGTCGAGGCTGAGCAGCCGTACGGCGGCGGTGGCCGGGCCGCTCACCGACTCGTAGGCGGCCGCGTGCGCGGCGTCCAGGGGGGTCAGTCCGGCGGCGCGCGCGGCG
>NZ_JAVSCF010000211.1:0-11606 GCF_031932565.1 Streptomyces sp. B1866 | reverse complement strand
TGCCCGCCGCGCTGTCCCCGGCCCAGCGCGCCGGGTTGCTGCGCGGCGCGCGCGCCGCCGCCGCGGACACCGCCCGGGCCGTCGGCCTCGGCCCGAAGGAGAAGCTGGTCGTCACGGACGTCGTGAAGGACGCCGACGGCACGCTGCACACCCGCTACGACCGCACCTACGACGGCCTGCCGGTCCTGGGCGGCGACCTGATCGTGGACACGGCCGCGCGGGGCCGCATACGCGGGGTCGTCACGGCGGCCAAGGCCCGCCGGATATCCGTGCGTACCACCACCGCCGCCGTGCGGCCCGCCGCGGCCGAGCGGGCGGCGGTGGCGGCGGCGCGGGCGCAGGGGTCGAAGGACACCGCCGCGGCGTCCGCGCCGCGCCGGGTGGTCTGGGCGGCCCGGGGCGCGCCGGTGCTCGCGTACGAGACCGTCGTCGGCGGCCTCCAGGAGGACGGCACCCCGAACGAGCTGCACGTGGTCAGCGACGCCGGCACCGGCGCCGAGCTGTACCGCTACCAGGCGGTCCAGCAGGGCACCGGCAACAGCAGGTACAGCGGCCAGGTCACCATCGGCACCTCGGGCAGCTCGGGCGCGTACCAGCTGAACGACACCGGGCGCGGCGGGCACAAGACGTACAACCTCAACCGCGCCACCTCGGGCCAGGGCACGCTGCTGACCGACGCCGACGACGTGTGGGGCGACGGCACGGCGTCCGACCCGCAGACCGCGGGCGTCGACGCGCACTACGGCGCCGCCCTGACCTGGGACTACTACAAGAACGTGCACGGCCGCACGGGCATCAGGGGCGACGGGGTGGCGGCGTACTCGCGCGTCCACTACGGCAACGCGTACGTCAACGCCTTCTGGCAGGACGNGGGGCGACGGGGTGGCGGCGTACTCGCGCGTCCACTACGGCAACGCGTACGTCAACGCCTTCTGGCAGGACGCCTGCTTCTGCATGACCTACGGCGACGGGGCGAACAACGCCAAGCCGCTGACCTCGATCGACGTGGCCGGCCACGAGATGAGCCACGGCGTCACCGCCAACACGGCCAAGCTCACCTACAGCGGCGAGTCCGGGGGCCTGAACGAGGCGACCTCCGACATCTTCGGCACCGCCGTGGAGTTCTACGCGAACAACTCCGCCGACGTGGGCGACTACCTCATCGGCGAGAAGATCGACATCAACGGGAACGGCAGCCCGCTGCGCTACATGGACCGGCCCAGCCGGGACGGCTCGTCCAAGGACTACTGGTACTCGGGCGTCGGCGGCGTGGACGTGCACTACTCCTCCGGGGTCGCCAACCACTTCTTCTACCTGCTGTCCGAGGGCAGCGGCGCGAAGGTGGTCAACGGCGTCAGCTACAACAGCCCGACGTACGACAACCAGCCGGTCACCGGCATCGGCCGGGCGGCGGCGGAGAAGATCTGGTTCAAGGCGCTGGCCGAGCGCATGCAGTCCAACACCAACTACGCGGGCGCGCGGGACGCGACGCTGTGGGCGGCGGGCCAGCTGTACGGCTCCGGCAGCGCGCAGTACGTCGCGGTGGCGAACGCGTGGGCCGCGGTGAACGTCGGCACGCGCATCGCCGACGGCGTCACGCTCATCGCGCCCGGCGACCAGTCCAGCGTGCTGGGCCAGGCCACGAGCCTGCAACTCCAGGCCACGAGCACCAACGCGGGCGCGCTGTCGTACGCCGCCGCCGGGCTGCCCGCGGGCCTGGCCGTGGACGCCTCGACGGGCCTGATCTCCGGCACCCCGACGGCCGTCGGCACCAGCACGGTGACGGTCACGGTGACGGACTCGGCGTCGAAGAAGGGCACGGCGTCCTTCTCCTGGACGGTGAACACCACCGGGGCGAGCGTCTTCGAGAGCACGGCGGACGTGGCCATCCCGGACGCGGGCGCGGCGGTCACCTCGCCGATCCCGGTGAGCCGGACCGGCGGCGCGCCGTCCGCGCTCAAGGTGGGCGTCGACATCGTGCACACCTACCGCGGTGACCTGGTCGTCGACCTGGTCGCGCCGGACGGCACGGCCTACCGGCTGAAGAACTCCAGCCTGTTCGACAGCGCGGACGACGTGAAGACCACCTACACGGTCGACGTCTCGTCCGAGACGGCGGGCGGCACCTGGCTGCTGCGGGTCCAGGACGTGTACCGGAGTGACACCGGCTACGTCAACGGCTGGAAGCTGACCTTCTGACCGTCGGCCGGCACACGAGGCAGGAGGGGGCCCGCGGCGGTGTCGCGGGCCCCGCGCCGGTCACCGCAGCAGCACGCCCGCCGCCTCGCTCACGGCCTCCGTGGGCAGCGCGACCAGGCCGAGTTCGGCGCTGGAGGCCAGCAGCCGGTGGGCGGGCAGCACGCGGACGGTGTAGCCGAACGGGCCCGTGCGGTCCAGCGGCAGCGGCCCCTCGTAGAGCCAGTGGCCCTCGGCGTCCGGGCCGCCGGCGGGCTTGAGGGCCACCTCGGCGGCGTCGGTGATCCGGTCGGAGCCGTCGACCCGCCCGGCGACGGCCTGCACCTCCACGTCGGCGGGCTCCAGGCCGCCGAGCGCCACCCGCACCCGCAGGGCGAGGGTGGCGCCCAGTTCGGCCGCGCCGTCCTGGGTCGCGGCGGGCAGCGCGGCCTCCACGTGGTCGACGGCGACCCGCGGCCAGGCGCCGCGCACCCGGGTCTTCCACCCCGCCAGGTCGCCCGCGGTGCGCGGGTCCATGGTGCGGTGGGACCGGGCGGCGGGCGCGTACAGCCGCTCCACGTAGTCGCGCACCATGCGGTCGGCGAGCACCTTGGGGCCCAGGCCCGTCAGGGTCTGCCGCACCATGGCGGTCCACCGCGGCGGCGGGCCGGAGCCGCCGACGCCCTCTCGGTCGTAGAAGCGCGGCGTGACGTGCTCCTCCAGCAGGTCGTACAGGGCCGCCGCCTCCAGTTCGTCGCGGCGCGCCTCGTCGGTGGCGGTGCCGTCGGCGGTCGGGATGGCCCAGCCGTAGTCCGGTTCGTACCACTCGTCCCACCAGCCGTCGCGCACCGACAGGTTGAGGCCGCCGTTGAGCGCGGCCTTCATCCCGGAGGTGCCGCACGCCTCCAGCGGCCGCAGCGGGTTGTTCAGCCACACGTCGCAGCCGGGGTAGAGGTCGCGGGCCATGCCCATGCCGTAGTCGGGCAGGAAGACGACGCGGTGCCGTACGCGCGGGTCGTCGGCGAAGCGCACGAAGTCCTGGATGAGCCGCTTGCCGCCGTCGTCGGCCGGGTGGGCCTTGCCCGCGACGACGATCTGCACCGGGCGCTCGGGGTGCAGCAGCAGCCGGGTGAGCCGGTCGCGGTCGCGCAGCATGAGGGTCAGCCGCTTGTACGACGGGACGCGGCGGGCGAAGCCGATGGTCAGCACGTCGGGGTCGAGCACGCCGTCGACCCAGCCGAGTTCGGCGTCGGACGCGCCGCGCTCGCGCCACGACGCGTACAGCCGCCGCCGCACCTCGGCCACCAGGCGGGCGCGCAGGGTGCGGCGCAGCTGCCACAGCTCGGCGTCGGTGGCTACGGCCGGGTCCAGCCGGACGACCTCGGGCGCGGTCCAGGTGGGGGCGTGCACGCCGTTGGTGATGGAGGTGATCGGCACTTCACCGGCGTCGAAGTCCGGCCACAGCCCGGCGAACATCTCACGGCTGACCTGGCCGTGCAGGGTGGACACGCCGTTGGCCCGCTGGGCCAGCCGCAGGCCCATGACGGCCATGTTGAACACGCCGGGGCCGCCGCCCGGGTAGGTCTCGGCGCCGAGCGCCAGGACCCGCTCGGCGGGGATGCCCGGCAGCTCGCCGTCGTCGCCGAAGTGCCGGGCGACCAGGCTCGCGTCGAACCGGTCGATGCCGGCCGGGACGGGCGTGTGGGTGGTGAACACCGTGCCCGCGCGGACGGCCTCCAGGGCGGCCTCGAAGTCCAGGCCGTCGGCGGTCAGCTCGCGCACCCGCTCCAGGCCGAGGAAGCCGGCGTGGCCCTCGTTGGTGTGGAACGCCTCGGGCGCGGGGTGGCCGGTGAGCCGGCAGTACGCGCGTACGGCGCGGATGCCGCCGACGCCCAGCAGCATCTCCTGGAGCAGCCGGTGCTCGCTGCCGCCGCCGTAGAGCCGGTCGGTCACCTCGCGCTCGGCCTGGTCGTTGTCCTCCACGTCGGAGTCGAGCAGCAGCAGCGGGACGCGGCCGACGCGCGCCTGCCAGACGCGCGCGCGCAGCCGGCGGGTGCCGGGCAGCGCGATCGCCACGGCCGCCGGGCGGCCGTCGGGCTCGCGCAGCAGGTCCAGGGGCAGCTCGTGCGGGTCGAGGACGGGGTAGCGCTCCTGCTGCCAGCCGTCGCGGCTGAGGGACTGCCGGAAGTAGCCGTGCCGGTAGAGCAGGCCGACGCCGACCAGCGGCACGCCGAGGTCGCTGGCGGCCTTGAGGTGGTCGCCGGCGAGGATGCCGAGGCCGCCGGAGTACTGCGGCAGCTCGGCGGTGATGCCGAACTCGGGCGAGAAGTACGCGATGGCGGCGGGCGGCTCGGCGCCCCCGCCCTGGCTCTGGTACCAGCGCGGCCCGGTGAGGTAGTCGCGCAGGTCGTCGGCCGCGGCGGCCAGGCGGCGCAGGAAGCCGGGGTCCTCGGCGAGGGCGGCGAGCCGGGCGGCGGACACCGCGCCGAGCAGCCGCACCGGGTCGCGGCCGGCGGCCTGCCAGCCGTCGGGGTCGACGTCGCGGAACAGCTCGCGGGTTTCTCGGTGCCAGGACCAGCGCAGGTTCCGCGCGAGGTCGCTGAGGGGTCGTAGGGGCTCGGGAAGGACAGGGCGCACGCTGAATCGACGAATGGCCTTCACCCTTAGACGGTAACGGCGGCCGGGGCGCGGCTTCCGCTTCGGCGCCCGGGGTTCCCGCGTCCGGCCCCCGCGCGGAGGCGTACGGGCGCGGCGGGGCGGCGCGGCGCGGACCGGCGGCGGGGCCGGGGGCCTGCGGCGGGGGCCGCGGAGCGGCGGACGGGGGCCGCGGGACGGGCCGTCCGGGCGGGGGTGCGGCCGGGGGACGGCCGCGTGTCATCCGCCGGATTGCGGGCAGGCGACCGGTACGCGCGGCCCGCGTACGCCGTTAGGTACCCGTAGTTAACGCAAAAACCGGATTGTCCTACCGGCCTGAGTGGAAGGCTGTCTTCACACCCTCTTGGCCGAAACCCTCCGCCACCCGAGTGAACGCGGACAGGAGCTGTCATGCCCGCAACGCGCCGCCCGGCGGCAAAACCTATACAAAGGACCAAAGCCGCCCCGCCCGCCCGCTCGCCCTGCCGCCAGGTGATCCTATGATCGGCCGAATTCCCGTCCTTGACGTCCGCCCGCAGGTCGACTGCGGCCGCCGCCCCGCCAAGGCCGTCGTCGGGGAGACCTTTCAGGTCACCGCCACCGTCTTCCGGGAGGGCCACGACGCGCTCGGCGCGAACGTGGTGCTGCGCGACCCGGCCGGCCGCTCCGGGCCGTGGACGCCGATGAGCGAACTCGCTCCGGGGACGGACCGGTGGGGCGCCGACGTCACACCCTCCGCCGAGGGCCGCTGGTCGTACACGGTCGAGGCGTGGAGCGACCCGGTCGGCACCTGGCGCCACCACGCCCGGATCAAGATCCCGGCCGGTCTCGACACCGCGCTGGTGCTGGAAGAGGGCGCGCTGCTGCACGAGCGGGCGGCGGTCGGGGTGCCCAAGAGCGAGGGCCGGGAGGCGGTGCTGGCCGCCGTGGACGGGCTGCGCGACGAGCGGCGCCCGGTGGCCGACCGGCTGGCCGCCGCCCTGGCCCCGGAGGTGGTCGCGGCCCTGGCCCGGTACCCGCTGCGCGAGCTGGTCAGCGCCTCCCGCCCGATGCCGCTCCAGGTCGAGCGGGAGCGCGCGCTGTTCGGCTCCTGGTACGAGCTGTTCCCGCGCTCGGAGGGCGCCCGGCCCGCCGCGAACGGCCGCCCGGCCGTCAGCGGCACGCTGCGCACCGCCGCCGAGCGGCTGCCGGCGCTGGCCGCCGCCGGGTTCGACGTGGTCTACCTGCCGCCGGTGCACCCCATCGGCCGCGCCCACCGCAAGGGCCCCAACAACACGCTGTCCGCCGGCCCGCACGACGTGGGCTCGCCGTGGGCGATCGGCTCCGCCGAGGGCGGGCACGACGCGATCCACCCGGACCTGGGCACGCTCGCGGACTTCGACCACTTCGTGGCCCGGGCGCGCGAGCTGCGCCTGGAGGTCGCGCTGGACTTCGCCCTCCAGTGCTCGCCCGACCACCCGTGGGTGCGCGAGCACCCCGAGTGGTTCCACCACCGCGCCGACGGCTCCATCGCGTACGCCGAGAACCCGCCCAAGAAGTACCAGGACATCTACCCCGTCGCCTTCGACGAGGACTTCGCGGGCATCGTCCGCGAGACGCTGCGCCTGCTGCGCTTCTGGATGGACCACGGCGTGCGGATCTTCCGCGTGGACAACCCGCACACCAAGCCCGTCGCCTTCTGGGAGAAGGTGATCGGCGAGGTCAACCGCACCGACCCGGACGTGATCTTCCTGGCCGAGGCGTTCACCCGCCCGGCGATGATGCACGCGCTCGCCGCGATCGGCTTCCAGCAGTCGTACACGTACTTCACCTGGCGCAACGACAAGCAGGAGCTGACGGACTACCTGACCGAGCTGTCCGGCGACGCCGCCGCGTACATGCGGCCCAACTTCTTCGTCAACACGCCCGACATCCTGAACGCCTACCTCCAGCACGGCGGCCGGCACGCCTTCGAGCTACGGGCCGTGCTGGCCGCCACGCTGTCGCCCACCTGGGGCGTCTACGCCGGGTACGAGCTGTGCGAGAACGATGCCGTACGCCCCGGCAGCGAGGAGTACCTGGACTCGGAGAAGTACCAGCTGCGGCCGCGCGACTGGGCCGCCGCCGAGCGCGAGGGCCGCACCATCACCCCGCTGATCTCCCTGCTCAACCGGGTGCGCAGGCGCCACCCGGCGCTGCGGCGGCTGCGCAACCTGCGGTTCCACCACGCCGACAACGACGCCGTCCTCGTCTACTCCAAGCGGACCGGCGACTCCTGCGTGCTCACGGTCGTCAGCCTCGACCCGCACCACACGCAGGAGGCGACGGTGTCACTGCTCATGCCGGAACTCGGCCTGGACTGGCACGACACCGTGCCGGTGCACGACGAGATCACCGGCGAGACCTACCACTGGGGCAGGGACAACTACGTGCGCCTCGACCCGGGCCGAGCCCTGGCGCCCGCGCACGTGCTGACCCTGCGACCGTCCTCACCGATCGGAGGGTCACCCACAACATGATCGTCAACGAGCCCGTACCGGACAAATTCGAGGACACGCCTGCCCAAGAACGCGACCCCGACTGGTTCAAGCGCGCCGTCTTCTACGAGGTGCTGGTGCGCTCCTTCCAGGACAGCAACGGCGACGGAATCGGCGACCTCAAGGGTCTGACGGCCAAGCTGGACCACCTCCAGTGGCTGGGCGTCGACTGCCTGTGGCTGCCGCCCTTCTTCGCCTCCCCGCTGCGCGACGGCGGCTACGACGTGGCGGACTACACCGCGGTGCAGCCGGAGTTCGGCGACCTGGCCGACTTCGTGGAGTTCGTGGACTCCGCCCACCAGCGCGGCATGCGGGTGATCATCGACTTCGTCGTCAACCACACCAGCGACCAGCACCCGTGGTTCCAGGAGTCCCGCGCCGACCCCGAGGGGCCGTACGGCGACTACTACGTATGGGCCGACGACGACAAGCAGTACCAGGACGCGCGCATCATCTTCGTGGACACCGAGGTCTCCAACTGGACGTTCGACCCGGTGCGCAAGCAGTACTTCTGGCACCGCTTCTTCTCCCACCAGCCGGACCTGAACTACGACAACCCGGCCGTGCAGGAGGAGGTGCTGGCCGCCCTGCGCTTCTGGCTGGACCTGGGCATCGACGGCTTCCGGCTGGACGCCGTGCCGTACCTGTTCGCCCAGGAGGGCACCAACTGCGAGAACCTGCCGCAGACCCACGAGTTCCTGAAGCGGGTGCGCGCCGAGATCGACGCCCACTACCCCGACACGGTGCTGCTGGCCGAGGCCAACCAGTGGCCCGAGGACGTGGTCGACTACTTCGGCGACTTCGCCACCGGCGGCGACGAGTGCCACATGGCCTTTCATTTCCCGGTCATGCCGCGCATCTTCATGGCCGTACGGCGCGAGTCGCGCTACCCCGTCTCGGAGATCCTGGCCAAGACGCCCGCGATCCCCTCCGGCTGCCAGTGGGGCATCTTCCTGCGCAACCACGACGAGCTGACCCTGGAGATGGTCACCGACGAGGAGCGCGACTACATGTACGCGGAGTACGCCAAGGACCCGCGCATGCGTGCCAACATCGGCATCCGGCGCCGCCTCGCCCCGCTGCTGGACAACGACCGCAACCAGATCGAGCTGTTCACCGCCCTGCTGCTGTCCCTGCCCGGCTCGCCCATCCTCTACTACGGCGACGAGATCGGCATGGGCGACAACATCTGGCTCGGCGACCGCGACGCGGTGCGCACCCCGATGCAGTGGACCCCCGACCGGAACGCCGGCTTCTCCTCCTGCGACCCCGGGCGGCTGTTCCTGCCCACGATCATGGACCCGGTCTACGGCTACCAGGTCACCAACGTCGAGGCGGCCATGTCCAGCCCCTCCTCGCTGCTGCACTGGACCCGCCGCATGATCGAGATCCGCAAGCAGAACCCGGCCTTCGGCCTCGGCTCGTACACCGAGCTGTCCTCCAGCAACCCCGCGGTCCTGGCCTTCCTGCGGGAGGCCCCGGCCACCGAGGGGCAGGGGGACGACCTGGTGATGTGCGTGAACAACTTCTCCCGCTTCCCCCAGCCCACCGAGCTGGACCTGCGGGCCTTCGCCGGGCGCCACCCGGTGGAGCTGATCGGCGGGGTGCGCTTCCCGGCCATCGGCGAGCTGCCCTACCTGCTGACCCTGGCCGGGCACGGCTTCTACTGGTTCCGCCTGCGGCCCGTCGAGAACGCGGTCCCCCGGCCGGACCTGGCAGCCGGCTGAGCCCGCCCGGTGCGCCGCCCTCCGGTGCCCCGCGCGGTGCGCCGCCCGTCGGCGTCCCGCCCCGTGCGCCGCCGTCCGGTGTCCCCCGCGCGGGACCTTGCGCCGACCGCCCGCGGGGTGCGGCCCGCCCGGGCGTACGGCGCGGTCCGCGCGGCGCCGGAACACGCCGGTCCTCAGGGGTCTCCGGGGCGTTTTCGACCGCACGGCCAGGGAAGCCTCCCCGTACGGCACGGGCAGAACCGATCACGAACGGACGAAAGTCGCCGTACGGACGATCCTCGCCCGACACGTCCCGCACCGCCGCAAACTCAATGCTGCAATCCGGGACACTTTGCCCTGTCCGTCGTGTGCCCGGGGAAAGGACGCGACGCCATGCCCGAAGCTGCATCCTCCGGAGGGGCACAGCGCTCGCCCACCGCTGGGACCGGCCCGTCACCGGCCCCCGAACGGCCCGCCGCCCCACCCGCCGACCCGCCCGGCCGGCCACCTGCGGAACCGGGCGCCGGGCCGGGCTCCGAAACGACCGCCGGGCCAGGCGCCGGGGCGGCGGCCGGGGCAGGCGCCGCCCTGCCCGCCGACCCACCCGAAGCACCCCCCGACGCACCGCCCGACACACCCCCCGGCGCACCCCCTGGCGGGCCCGCGGGCGGCCCCGACGGGCCCGCCGGCCTGCTGGAATCCCTCACCCCGCTGCTGACCGAGTGGCTGCCGCGGCAGCGCTGGTTCGCCGGCAAGGGCCGCCCGGTGACCGGCTTCTCCCTGGTCTCCGCGCTCGAACTGCTGCCCTGCTCCGGCGCCGGGTCCTCCCCCGGCCTGCTCCACCTGCTGGTACGCGCCGAGCAGCACGGCCGGCCCGGCCAGACGCCCGCGCCCCAGGGCGGCGCGCCGAGCGACGACTGCTACCAGATCCTGCTCGGCGTGCGCGCCACCCTGCCGCCCCGGCTCGCCACCGCCCTCGTCGGCCGCCCCAGCGGCGGCCCGCTGCACGGCCGCGCCGTCTACGAGGCCCTGCTCGACCCGCGGCTGGCCTCCCTGCTGCTGGAGCGGCTGCGCGTGCCGGGCCGGCTCGGCCCGCTGCGCTTCGTCCGCGAGCCCGCCACGGCCATCCCCTCCGCCCTCGCCCCCCGGCTGGTGACCGCCGAGCAGTCCAACTCCTCCGTCGTCTACGGCGACGCCTACATCCTCAAGCTCTTCCGCCGGGTCTCCCCCGGCGTCAACCCCGACCTGGAGGTGCCGCTGGCGCTGGCCCGTGCGGGCAGCTCCCGGGTGCCCGCGCCCACCGCCTGGTTCGAGGCCGACGCCCCCCGGCAGGGCGCGGACGCGCACGCCGAGCCCTACACCCTCGGCGTGCTCCAGCCCTACCTCGCCGAGTCCGTCGACGGCTGGCAGCTCGCCCAGCGGGCCCTGGCCGAGCGGTCCGACTTCACGCCCGCCGTGCACGCGCTCGGCGGCGCCACCGCCGAGGTGCACCTGGCCATGGCCCGCGCCCTGCCCACCGCCGAGCTGCGCCGCGCGCAGATCGAGCACCTGGCGGCCGCCATGACCGAGCGCCTCGACGCCACCGCCGCCGCCGTACCCGCCCTGCTGCCCTACCGGGACGCGCTGGCCTCGGCGTACGAGGACCTGGCGGCGGCCGCCCGCGCGGGCCGCACGGTCACCGCCCAGCGCATCCACGGCGACCTGCACCTCGGCCAGGCCCTGCGGACCCCGGGCGGCGGGTGGTGCCTGATCGACTTCGAGGGGGAGCCGTCCCGGCCGCTGGCCGAGCGGCGGCGGCCGCAGCCCGCCGTGCGCGACATCGCGGGCATGCTGCGCTCCTTCGACTACGCCGCGCACGCGGGGGAACTCGACCGGCCGGAGGAGTGGGCCCGCCGCACGCGCGCCGCCTACTGCGCGGGCTACGCCGAGGTGTCCGGCACCGACCCGCGCGACGAGCCGGAGCTGCTGCGGGCCCACGAGACCGACAAGGCCGTCTACGAGGTGCTGTACGAGGCCCGGCACCGCCCCGAGTGGCTGCCGATCCCCATGGCCGCGATCCGCCGCCTGGCGGCGGGCCCGGACCGGCCGGGTCCTGACGACCCCGGCGGCCCGGCCTGACCGGACCGGAAGGACCCGCCGGACCGGCCCGGCCGACGGAGCCCACCGGACCACCCGGCGGACCGGGACCGGCCAGACCCGACCAGACGGGCCCTGGTCGGACCGCACCGACCGACCCGGGCCCGGCCGAACGGGGCCCGGCCGGCCCGGACCCCGCCCGGCCGACCCGGACGGAACCGGACCCGCCCGGACCTCGGCCCCCGCCGAACCGGGTACCCGGGCCCCGGGCCCGGCACCGCACCGCACCGACCCCTGGGAGGACCACCCCGTGACCGCTCACCGCCCCTCACCCGACGAGGTCCCGGACACCTTCCGCTCGTCCCACCCGGCCGCCGGCCGGTCGTCCGCGCCGCGCGAGAACCCCGCCTCGGCCGAGTCGGCGGGCATCAAGCCGAACCCGGAGCAGGCCGCGCGCCGCCCCCGCTCCCCCTCGGCGGCGGCCTCCGGCGGCCCGCCG
>NZ_JAVSCF010000210.1:0-11681 GCF_031932565.1 Streptomyces sp. B1866 | reverse complement strand
CGAGCGGTCCGCCGCGCCATGTGCGGTGGCCGCGCCGGTCACGGCCGGACGGCGCCGGTCACGGCCGACGGCCGCGTCGGCCACGGACGCCGGGCGGGGCGCGGCCCGCGGGGCCGGGTGGCCGACCCGCGGGTTGCCGTCCGCCGACCCGCCGGGGCTCGAATCCCGGTAGAGTACGGGCTACTTCACCTCGCTCCTCCCCTCAAGGCTCCGTCGGCGCCGAGGTCGGCGGAGGCCCCGCACTCCGGGGCCTGTCGGAGGAACGAGGAGGGGCGATGGACGATCAGGACACGCAAGGGTCCGGCAACCGGTGGGGCGCGCCTGACAGATGGCAGGTCGTCATCGGGACGCTGAGCCTGCTCGTGGCGATCGTCGCATGTGTGGGGCAGTTCCTGCGGTAGCAGCGCGGAACGCCGCACACGAGGTCCGGACGGGGACGCACCGCTCGCCGACACAGGCGCGGGCGAGGCGGCCAACGGGAGATCGTCCGGGCCCCGGCCCCGGCCCCACTCGCGTACGCCACGCCCGGCCCGCGCGTACGGCCCGGCTCCGCTCGGGTACGCCACGCCCCGTACGCGCGTACGGCCCGGCCCGCTCGGGTACGCCACGCCCGCGGACCCGCGGGCGTCCGCAGGCCGAACGGGTGACGGCGGCAGCCGCCGGGCCCGACGACGGGAGGCGACCATGGGCAGCGCGCACACCGGCCCGCGCGGGAGCGACGGCCCCGGCCCCGCCGACGACGCCTCCCTCGGCCGCGACCCGGCGGCGGACGGCCCCGCCACCGGCCCGGCCGCCTTCGCCGCCCTCCTGCGCAGCCTGCCGCCGCCAACCGCCGGGCCGCTGCCCGTCTGGGACCCGGCGACGGCGGACCGGGCGCCGCTGCCGCTGTTCCGGCGCTGGCTGCGCGAGGCCGCCGAGGCGGGCGAGCCCGGCCCGCACACGATGACGCTCGCCACGGCGGACGCGGAGGGCCGCCCCTCGGTGCGTACGGTCATGCTGCGCGGCGCCGACGAGCGCGGCTGGCACTTCGGCACCCACCGCACCAGCCGCAAGGGCCGCGAGCTGGCCGCCCGCCCGTACGCGGCGCTGGGCTTCTCCTGGCTGAGCCTGGGGCGGCAGGTCAGGGTCAGCGGCCGGGTGACGGCGGCCGGACCCGAGGCGAGCGCGGCGGACCTGCGCGGCCGCGGGGTGGCGGCCCGCGCGTCCGCGCTGTCCGGCGAGCGGCAGAGCCAGCTGCTCGGCTCGTACGAGGACCTGGTGCGGGCCTCGGCGGCGGCCTGGTCGCGGGCCGAGCGGGAACCTGACGCGGTGGCGCGGACGTGGACGCTGTACGCGGTGGCGGCGGACGAGGTCGAGTTCTACCAGGAGGAGGCCAGGCGGCGGCACGTACGGCTGCGCTACCGCCGTACGGACGGAGGAGGCGGCGCCGGAGCGGACGGAGGCTGGACGCGCGAGCTGCTGTGGCCGTGACGCGCACGGCGGACCCCGGCCGCCGGGTCGCGCGGCGGGCCCCGGCCGTCGGAAGGGCTGGAAGGACCGGAAGGCGGCCCGGTCGGCCCGGGGCCGCCGTCGGCCCTGGTCAGCGGCGAACGGCGGCCCAGCCAGGACGGCAGGCGACTCCGGCTCGCGGGGGCAGCGGGAAACAGTGACCGATTTCCCAATTCGATCGTGAATCGTTTTGAGAAGAGTGCGACAACCTCACGACTACGCTCACTCGCATGCACGTCGACGCTCCTCCCGCCCGTAAGCACGCGGCACCTGACGTCTACGTGATCGGCGGCGGCCCAGCCGGGCTCGCCACCGCCGCGGCGCTCGGCGAGCGCGGCGTGCGTACCGTCGTCCTGGAGCGGTCCGACCGCGTGGCGGGCGTCTGGCGCGGCCACTACGACCGGCTGCGGTTGCACACCACGCGCCGCCTGTCCGCGCTGCCCGGCCTGCGGATACCCCGCGCGTACGGGCGCTGGGTGGCGCGCGACGACGTGGTGCGCTACCTGGAGCGCTACGCCGAGCACCACCGGCTCGACATCGTCACGGGTGTGGAGGTTTCACGCGTCGAGCGCGCAGAAGACGGCGGTTCGGCGGCGGCGGACCGGAGCGGGTGGCTGCTGCGGGCCTCGGGCGGACGGGAGCTGACCGCGCGCGCCGTGGTCATCGCGACCGGCTACAGCCACACCCCCCGGCTGCCGGACTGGCCCGGCCGGGAGCACTTCACCGGCGCGCTGCTGCACGCGCGCGACTACCGCAACGCCCACCCGTACCAGGGCCGCGACGTGCTCGTCGTCGGCGCCGGGAACACCGGCGCGGAGATAGCGGTCGACCTGGCGGACGGCGGCGCGTCCCGGGTGCGGCTGTCGGTCCGTACGCCCCCGCACATACTGCGCCGCTCCACGGCCGGATGGCCCACCCAGGCCAGCGGCATCCTGCTGCGGCGGCTGCCGCCGCGCGCGGCGGACCGGATGACGCGTCCCGTGGAGCGGCTGTGCGTCCCCGACCTGTCCGGCCACGGCCTGCCCCGGCCGGAGACGGGCCTGTACTCGCGGGCGCTGGAGGGCGCCATTCCGGTGCACGACGTGGGCCTGGTGAAGGCGGTGCGCAAGGGCCGGGTGGAGGTGGTGGCCGCCGTGGAGTGCTTCGACGGGGACGCGGTGGTCCTGGCGGACGGCTCGCGCGTCACCCCGGAGGCGGTCATCGCCGCCACCGGCTACGAACGCGGCCTCGACGCCCTGGTCGGCCACCTCGGCGTCCTCGACCGCCGCGGCCACCCCGTCATCCACGGCCCCCGCACCCTGCGCACGGCCCCGGGCCTGCACTTCACGGGCTTCACCAACCCGATCAGCGGCATGCTGCGGGAGCTGGGCCGCGAGGCGGGGCTCATCGCGCGGGCGGTCGCCCGCGCGGGGGCGGGGGCGTAGGGCCCGGTCCCGGTCGGCAGCCCGGGGGTCCCGGCCCCCCTGCCCGGGCCCGCGTCACCCCTGGCGGGCGGCGCCGTCCGGCCAGACCACGTCCACGGGGATTCCGGCCGCGCGGGCCTGGGCGACCACGTCGGCGGTGCCGCCGCCCTTGCCGGTGGGCGGCTGCCCGTTCCAGACGGCGACCAGCCGGTCGGCGCGCTCCAGCAGGACGGCGTTGGCGGCCTCGTACGCCCGCCGGTCGGCGGTGGGGTACGGCATGACCAGCACCTCGTCGGCGGCTGCGGCGAGCCGGTCGAAGACGGGCGCGTGGTCCGGCTTGACCTTCGCTCGCCGGTAGTCCTCGGAGGGGATCACGACGACCAGCCGCCCGCCCGCGTCGAGCAGGGCTTCCGCGAACAGCGTGTCGGCGCCCCTGGCGATGCACGACACGCCGACGAGCCCGCCGTCCGCGTGGCCAGCCAGCAACGCCTTGAGCGCGTCGCGCACCAGGGGGACGGTGGGCTCGGTCAGGTCCATGTGACCGGTCACCGCGAGAGTCGTCATGCGCATCCTTTCGGCCTCACGTGGAGCGCACACGCGCATCGTGGACACCGCGCGTTCGCGGAATCGCAGGAACAGGCTCTTTCGTGTGGTCTGGAAGTCATGGGTACGCGCGGGGCGTTGACGCGGCGTAGCGTGGAATCAGCCTATCCGGCGGGGGCCACCATGCACGTTCCGGAAGAGACCATCGGCGATCGGCTCGTCCGGTCGCGCCGCAGACGCAAGATGACGCAGGAAGGGCTGGCCGAAAGCGCCGGTCTGTGCGTCGACGTCGTACGGAAGCTGGAGCAGAACCGGCGGCTCAACGCGCGGCTGTCCACGCTCAACGCGCTCGCCCGGGCGCTCGACGTGGAACTCTCCTACCTCCTCGGCCAGCCCTCGACCTTCGAGGCCCGGGGCGAGGGCGAGTCCCCGTCCGTGCTGGCCCTGCGTCAGGCCGTCTCGCCGGTGACCGAGCTGCTGGGCGAGGACGCCGACCCCGAGGGCCCGCCCACCGTCGCGGCGCTGCGCGCCTCCCTGCGGTCCACCGAGGTGATCCGGCGCGAGGGTCGCATGGGCGAGATCGGCGTCGTGCTGCCGCACCTGATCCGGGACGCCCGCATCGCGACCCGCGCCTACGGCGGCGCCGACCAGGCGGCGGCCTACGCGGTGCTCGCCGAGGCGTACCAGGTGGCGGCCACCACGCTCGCCGCCCTGGGCAAGGAGGACGCCGGGTTCACCGCGCTGGAGCGGTCTCTGGACGCCGCGCGCCACTCCGACGACCCGCACCTGGAGACCGTCGGCATCTCCAGCCTGGCGTGGATCTTCACCAAGCAGGGGCGGCTGGAGGACGCCGAGCGGGTCGCGCTCGCGACGGCCGAGAGGATCGAGCCGGGCTTCCGCTCCCGGCCCGTGGAGCTGTCGCTGTGGGGGGTCCTGCTGCTGCGGGCGGCGACGGCCGTCGTGCGGCAGGAGAAGTACGACACCGTCGAGGACCTGCTCAACCTGGCCGCGTCTGCCGCCGCCCGGATCGGCCGGGACCGGCTCGACTACGCGACGCCCTTCGGCCCGACGAACGTCGGCGTGGCCCGGGTCAACTTCCTCGTGGAGATGGACAAGAGCGCCGAAGCGCTGGCCGAGGCCCGCGCCGTGCGGCAGGTGGGCACCCTGCCGCCCACCTGGCGCGCGCGGTTCCACGTCGACCGCGCCCTCGCCTTCGCCGACGTGGGCAGGGACGACAGCGCGACCGGGGCACTGCTGACGGCGGAGGAGACGGCCCCGGAGTGGATGCGCTACCACTCCACTTCCCGGCGCCTGGTGGCCGAACTGCGCGGCCGGGAGCGCCGCCGCACCTCCCCCCTGGCCGAGCTGGCGGACCGGCTCGACATGGGCGGGTAGGACGCCGCGTCCCAGGGCCGCGCGGACTGGGACGCGCCGTCCTGCTCACACACCAGGGTGGTACGCACCGTCACTGGTCGACCGCGCTGCGCGGTCATAGCGTTCCCTCACTGAACAGCGGCACCGGCCGCCAGGCCCGTCAGGANAACAGCGGCACCGGCCGCCAGGCCCGTCAGGACTCGGCGACCGGCACCGCCTCGCACGTCCTCGGCGACCGGCACCGCCTCGCACGTCAGTGAGGACGTACGCATGAAGCTCAGAGCCGCACCGGAGAGCCCGCGCCTGTGGGCACCGCCGGATGGGTGGGTGGCCGAGGCGCAGCCCGTGGGCGTGTGGTGGGACGCGGTACGGGTCCCGGCGTCGGTCGGCGAGCGGACCCTGCGGCTGCTCGGCGAGCAGACCGGGGCCGTCATCGCCGACCCGCCCGGCATCCGCCTCTACTGGCTGATCGGCACCGGCGCCGCCGACTCGTGGGACCCGGCCTCCCTCCGCCCCGTACACCTCCTGCGCGCGCACAGCTTCCTCGTCGTGCCCCCGGCCCACCGCGTCACCGGGCCCGGCGTCCACTGGCGCCTCCGGCCCACCGCCGACCGCCGCCTGACCGAACCCCGCGCCCTCCACACCGCCCTGCACATCGCCCTCACCCTCCACACCCAGGAGACCCCGGGAACCCCTGGCACCTCTTCCGCCGCCGCATACACCCCACCCGCGACAACCGCCCCCAGCCCCAGCCCCACCGCGCCCCCACCAGCTACCTCGAACGCCTCCTCTTCCCCACCGACACCCCACCCCGCCGCACCCGGCGACGGCCCGACCCCGACGACCCACCCACCTGAGCCCAAGACCCCCGGGCGGGCCTGCCACGACCCCGCCCGGGACCAAGCGGGCGGCCGAGTCCTATCCGACGCCGCCCGAAACCCGGCCCTCCCGGCGATCCCCCGCGCCGGAGGGCCGGGCCCAGTCGGCGGGGCGGGCCGCCGGGGTCCGGACCCCCGTGCCGGACCGACGAGGACCCGGCGCCCGTCCCGCCCCCTCACCGGCCCGGTCCGCCGGGTACGCCGTTCGCGATCCGGCGCACCGGCGGGCCGGGCCGCTCCCACGTCCGGCACGGAAAGCCGCAGGCGCTCAGGCCGCCGCGCCCAGGGCAGGGGCCACGCCCGGCTCCCGCTCGCGCCGGATCACCAGGGACATCAGCGCCGCCACCGCACACAGCCCGCCCGAGCAGTACCAGACCAGGTCGTACGAGCCGAAGGCGTCCCGGGCCAGGCCGCCGAGGAAGGCGACGAGGCCCGCGCCCACCTGGTGGGAGGCCAGCACCCAGCCGAAGACGATGGCGCTGTCCTCGCCGTAGTGCTCGCGGCACAGCGCGACGGTGGGCGGCACGGTGGCGACCCAGTCCAGGCCGTAGAAGACGATGAAGAAGACCATCGGCGGGTGCACGGTGTCGGCCAGCAGCATCGGCAGGAACATCAGGGACAGGCCGCGCAGCGCGTAGTAGACGGCCAGCAGCCGCCGCGCGTCGAAGCGGTCGGTGAACCAGCCGGACCCGATCGTGCCCACGATGTCGAAGATCCCGATGACGGCGAGCAGGGTCGCGGCGGCGGTCACCGGCATGCCGTGGTCGTGCGCGGCGGGTACGAAATGGGTCTTGACCAGGCCGTTGGTGGAGGCGCCGCAGATGGCGAACGTTCCGGCCAGCAGCCAGAAGGTGCCGGTGCGGGAGGCGTCGGCGAGCGCGCGCACGGCGCGCCGGGCGGCGCCGCGGCGCGGGGCGGGCCGGGGTTCGATCCGCTCGGCGCCGTACGGGGCCAGGCCCGCGTCGGCCGGGTAGTCCCGCATGAGCAGCCAGACGAACGGCACGATGGCGAGCGCGGCGAGGGCCACGGTCACGGCGGCCGGGCGCCAGTGGTGGCGTTCGACCATCCAGGACAGCAGCGGCAGGAACACCAGCTGGCCCGACGCGCCGCCCGCGGTCAGGATGCCGGTGACCAGGCCGCGCCGCGCGGTGAACCACCGGTTGGTGACGGTCGCGGCGAACGCCAGCGCCATCGACCCGCTGCCGAGGCCGACGAGCACGCCCCAGCACAGCACGAGCTGCCAGCTCTCGGTCATGAAGACGGTGAGCCCCGCGCCGGTGGCGATCACGACCAGGGCGGTGCCGACGACGGCGCGGATGCCGAACCGGTCCATCAGGGCGGCGGCGAAGGGCGCGGTGAGGCCGTACAGGGCGAGGTTGACCGAGACGGCGAACCCGATCGTGCCGCGCGACCAGTGGAACTCCTGGCAGAATTTTGGGCATATCTGCACAGCGAGCAGGCGCAAGGGGGAGGCGGGACAGGTGGACGTCACCATCTACGTACGACTCAGCCTCGATCAGCATGGCGACGAGTTGGGCGTTCAACGTCAGCAGGACGAGTGCCGGGCGTTCGCGGCAGCCCGTGGCTGGACCGTACGAGAGGTAATCGCGGACAACGACATCAGCGCCACTTCGGGCAAGGTGCGACCGGGATTCGAGCGGCTGTTGGCGTCCGAGCCGGACGCGATCCTCTGCTGGCACACTGACCGGCTCGTGCGCAAGACGGAAGACCTGTTGCGAGTGATCGCACTCGGGGTCAACGTCCACGCCATCCACGCCGGACACCTGGACCTATCGACTCCGGCCGGTCGGGCCACTGCCAAGACGGTTACGGCGTGGGCGGAATACGAGGGTGAGCAGAAGGCGCTACGACAGAAGGCGTCGAACCTTCAGGCGGCGAAGAACGGCACGCCACACAAGACAGGCTTGCGACCGTTCGGATACGCCGACGACTACGTGACCGTGGTCGAGGACGAGGCAGAAGCGATCCGCAAGGGTGCAGAGATGGTTCTTCAGGGCGAGACCCTGGCGGCTGTCGCTCGCTTCTGGACCGACCTCGGTCTACTCGCTCCCCGCTCGTCGTCCGGCACGGCGAAGGGCGAGGCGAAGGGGTGGGGTGTGGGCGGAGTGAAGAAGGTGCTCATCTCCCCTCGATACATCGCGCAGGCCACCTACCACGGCGAAGTGGTTGGCGCGGGCCAGTGGCCCGCGATCCTGGACGAGGTGACTCACGACGCCCTTGTGTCGGCACTGACGAACCCCAGGCGCTTCACGGGTGGTGCACGTACCGGCTCGGCCCCTCAGACTCTGCTCGCCGGACTGGCTACCTGCGAGCGATGCGGGGAGGCCGTGCGCGGCGGCATGTACCGAGGAACCCCGGTCTACCGCTGCGGACAGAAGCACGTACGCGTACCCCGCGACCTGGCCGACAAGCGAGCCGGTAACGCCGTCCTGACGCGGCTCGCCTTCCCTGACTTCCTGCCCTGGGTCCTCTCCGCTCGGCAGGAGGAGGGAGACGACTCGGCCCACCTCCACCAGGAGGCTCAGGCCCTGCGGGAACGGCTCGACGGGTTGGCGGTCTCCTACGCCTCGGGGTCCATCACCCTGTCGCAGATGACGGCCGGTACCGAGGCGATCCGGGCCGGGCTCGACGAGATCGACGAGAAGCTGACCGGTGTCACTGGCCTGCCCCCGATCGACCCCGTGTCGGGCATCGCTGGCCTGATTCAGGACTGGCCGAACACTCCCCTCCCCATCCGTCGCGCGTGGGTCAGGTTCGTCACCACGATCACGATGCACCCGAACGGGTTCAAGAAGGCGGCGAAGATGACCGTGGACGACTACATGACCGTGGAGTGGAACCACGCCGCTGACGACGAACAAGACGCGTAGCCCGCCTCGCTCGACTGGCTCCGCTCTCATCAGAGGGCGGGGCTTCGTCTTGCCGGATCAGAAGGGGGGTGGGCTTCCCCCGGTATGTGGGAGGTGTGAATCAGCTGGTGGGGGTTCGGGGGTGGTTGATTTCAGCCGTTCGGTGGCTGCCTGGCTGACGTAGTACGCCTCTTCGGGCGGCGGGCGGCGGGCGGCGGGGCGGCCGTCTGACCCCCGGGCCGCCGGATCCGGGACCGTGCGGCGGTCGGGCGGCTGAGGGTTCGTCAGGGAAGGGGTGTGCGCGGGCTGCGGGCGGCGCACCGGCGGGCGACCGCGTGGGCGACGGGGCGCGCGGGCGCGGGTCCCGGGCGTGTCTCCACGGCCGTACGGCAGCGCGCCGGGCGGCCGCGCGGCCGTACGCCCGCAACGGCGGCGCGCCGTGATCCGGCCGACGCGCGGGCCGGGAGGACCGAGCCGTCCGCGCGGGACGGCGGTCGTCCGCGACCTGAGCCGCGCGGGCGCCCTTGGGCGTCCACGGCCAGGCTACGGGCCGTCCGCCGCCGTCCACCGCTTCCGCGGAGGGGACGGGCGGGTCGGTCGGGTGGCGGTGCGCGCATGCACACCCCGAGCGCGGCACCGTGCACCGCCACCCGGCACCGGCGCCGATGCCCTGATTCCCGCGCCGGGCCGCGACCCGCACTCGCCGAGGGTGACCCGGTGGCCCCATAAGCCCACAGAGCCCTCGACGTCCCCTCGCGACGAATCGCTTTTCCTAGGGTGATCACCCGGCCACGCCACGTCAACACCTAGTCCGAACTTTGGTGGCTATGCCCGATTTGTTACACCCTGATTTGTGACTGTATGCGGGGGTTCGGTGGCCCCGGTCGCCAACAGCGGCGCCTCAGCCGCCCCGACGTCCCCACCACTCCCGGCGTCCCTGCCGCTCCCGGCGTCCCCGGCCCTCCCCGCCGACCCGAGGTCCCCGCCGACCCGGCCGCCCGCGCCAGCCGCCAGGGCCGTGATCCGCGCGACGCCCGCGCCGCTCGCGACGTCCGCGCCGTCCGCCGGGTCCGCGGCAAGCACCGGCTCCTCGGCGGGCGCAAGGTCCTCGCAGCTCCAGCGCCGTCCGCAACTGCCCCGGTCCACCTCGCACCAGATGCGTTTGCCCGCGCCCTCAGCCTGCCAGCCCCAGCGGTCGGCCAGGCCGTCCACCAGCTCCAGGCCCCGCCCGTTGGTGGCGTCGTCCGTCGCGTGCCGGGGCTTCGGCGCGCGCGCGCTGGCGTCGGCCACCTCGACCCGTACCGTCCCCGCGCCGAATCCGGCGCCCGCCTCCCCCTCCCCGGCCGCGCCGACCGGGTCCTCGCCGCCCTCCCCGGCCTGCCGCGGGAAGCACATCCGCAGCACGGCGGGGCAGCCGGCGTGCACCACGGCGTTGGTGACCAGCTCCGAGACGAGCAGCACGAGCGTCTCGGCCAAGGGCTCGTCGGCCCCTATCCCGGACCCAGCCAGCCGGGAGCGGGCCCAGCGCCGCGCGCGGCCCACCTCCGCGGGGTCGGGGCGGACTTCCATCTGCACCTGAAGCACCTGCACCGCTCACACCATCCGAACCGGCGGACACATCGCCTCGCACCTCCAAGAGGTCACGGATTGTGACTCTCTTGTAGCCCAGCATGGTTGACGTAGAGTCACCCGAACAAGCGCTTCGGCCGTATTACAACGCCAAGGAGTATGCGTGGTGCATACTGTGCGACGCGCGCCGCGGGGAGTCGAACAGCGGGGCACCACCGGTCCACACCTCGCGCGAGCGGGGCAGATCGGCACACCCGGCGTCGCCGGGGCGGCGGCGCCGGGATGGTTGCACCCCAAAACCATGCGCATCCAACGGAGGGTACCCGAGGGCACGGGCGACTCCCCCGCGTAACGGCTCACTCACGGGGGACACCACTTCGGATCGGCGCTCGGTCACGGAGAGCCAGCGCTCGGGCGCCTCGGTACGAGCATGTCGCGCGCCGGCGCACGTGCGGCGCGCACCGGCGCGGACGGGTGGTGGCGGGTGCGGACCCGGCTCGCGGAAGCACCGGAGGGCGCGGGGCGGCACGGGGCGGGGCGGCACTTGGGCGGGGCGGCACGGGGCGGCACGGCGCAAGGCGGCACCAGGGCGCGCGGAGGGGGCCGGGACGCGCCGCCCGGCCGGTTGCAGGCCCGCGGGTGCCCCGGCAGACCGGCACTCCTGGCGGGCGCCAGCGGCGCGTTCTACGGGCGCGCGGCAGCGGCCGGGGCCCGGGTCAGCTCGTCGTGCTGTACGTCGCGTACGCCTGTGCGTAGTAGCGCCCGACCTCGTCCCGCTGGTTGTACGGGCCGATCACCAGCACGACGTGGTAGCGGCCGTTGATCAGCATCGCGAGGTTGTGGGCGTAGACCGTGCGACCGCTGCTGTCCCGCCAGGAGAACTCCTGCTCCGCCATGGCCGTCTCCCCCACGTCGATCTGCCGGTCACCGGAGGACGAGGCCCAGGACGACGCGCGGTAGGCGGCCAGTTCCGGCTCCCTCTCCTGCATGTACGCCATGGGGTCGGGGCCGAACTCGGACGCCTTGTCCCGGCCCGGAACGACGAGCAGTTCGAAGTCGCCGCCGACGTACTGGATCTGGCCGCGGCCGTTCGGGCCGCGGCGCGTCCAGCCGTCGGGCACGGCGACCTTGAAGCCGCCCGGGTCCTGGCGGATGGAGAAGCCCTTGGCGACCCCGGCCGGTTCGGTGGACTGCGGCTGGCGGGAGCCGGGAGAGCCCTGGCCCTGGCCGGTGCCGCCCGCGGCGTCCGTGGGCGCGGCCGGGCTCGCGGCGGTCGGGTCGCGGCGGCCCGCGTCCGCGCGGTCCTTGCCGCCGCCGTCCTCGGACTTGGGCATGAACGCCATCGCGTAGACCATCGCGGCCCCGAGCGCGAGCAGGACGGCCGTCAGCGCGACCTTGCCCAGGTTGCGCGGGCGGCCGCGCTCACGCGCGGGGCGACGATCGCGCACCGGCCGCTGCGGCACCGGCCGGTCCCGCACCACCTGCTCGCGTACGGGCCGCTCGGGGCGCGGCCGTTCGGCGCGCGGCGGCCGTTCGGCGCGCGGCCGGTCCGCTAC
>NZ_JAVSCF010000209.1:0-11690 GCF_031932565.1 Streptomyces sp. B1866 | reverse complement strand
CGCGCGCCGAGCCCGCGCGCCGGGCCGCGCCCGCGTCAGGCCCGCGCCGGCCTCAGCCCCGCCGCCGCGCCGCCTCGTACAGCACCACGCCCGCCGCCACGCCCGCGTTCAGCGACTCCGCCCCGCCCGGCATCGGAATCCGCACCCGCACGTCGCACGTCTCGCCGACCAGCCGGGACAGGCCCTTCCCCTCGCTGCCCACGACGATCACCACCGGGCCGTCGAGCACGTCGGTGTCCCCCAGCTCCACCTCGCCGTCCGCCGCGAGGCCGACGACCAGCAGGCCCTCCTTGCGGTACGCCTCCAGCGCGCGCGTCAGGTTGGTGGCGCGCGCGACCGGGGTGCGCGCCGCCGTGCCCGCCGACGTCTTCCACGCGCCCGCCGTCATGCCCGCGGCGCGCCGCTCCGGGACCACCACGCCGTGCCCGCCGAAGGCGGCCACCGACCGGACCACCGCGCCGAGGTTGCGCGGGTCGGTGACGCCGTCGAGGGCGACGATCAGCGGGTCCTCGTCCGCGTCGGCCGCCGCGTCGGTCAGGTCCTCGGGGTGGGCGTACTCGTACGGCGGGATCTGGAGCACCAGGCCCTGGTGGTTCAGGCCGCCCGTCATCCGGTCCAGCTCGGGCCGGGGCGCCTCCATGAGGTGGACGCCGTTCCGTTCGGCGGCGAGCTTCAGCGCCTCGCGCACCCGGTCGTCGTTGTCGATGAACTGCTGCACGTACAGCCGCGTGGCCGGTACGCCCTCGCGCAGCGCCTCCAGCACCGGGTTGCGGCCGACGACCATCTCGGCCGGGCCCTGGCCGCCGCGCCGGGCGGCCGGACGGCGGGCCGCCTGCCGGACGCGCGCCTGGGCGATGCGCTGCTTGGCGTGGCCCTTGCGCATCTCGGCGGGCGGGGTGGGACCCTTGCCCTCCAGGGACCGGCGCCGGTTGCCGCCGCTGCCGACCGTCGCGCCCTTCTTGTTGCTGGTGCGGCGGTTCCTGCGCTGGCTGTTGCCGGCCATGGTTCACCCGTCCTTCGCTCGCGGCCCGCGGGCGGGCGGTGTCCCGCGCGCGTCCGCCTTCCCTACCGTACGAAACTGCCGAAGACCGCCATCGCGGCCGGTGCGCCGCCGCTCAGCGCGAGCCCAGCTCCCAGCGGGGGCCGGACGGCGTGTCCTCCACCACCAGGCCCGACTGCTGCAACTGGTCGCGGATGGCGTCCGCCGTCGCGTAGTCCTTGCGGGCCCGCGCGGCCTGCCGCTGGTCCAGGACGAGGCGTACGAGCGTGTCGACCACGCCGTGCAGGTCCTCGCCCCGGTCGGCGTCCCCGGCCCAGTGCGCGTCGAGCGGGTCCAGGCCCAGCACGCCGAGCATGGCCCGCACCTCCGCCAGCCGGGCGACCGCCGACTCCTTGTCGTCTGCGGTCAGGGCGGAGTTGCCCTGCCGCACGGTGGTGTGCACGACGGCGAGCGCCTGCGGCACGCCCAGGTCGTCATCCATCGCCTCGCGGAAGGCGGGCGGCACCTCGGGCGCGGGCTCGACGACCTCGCCGGTCTTCTCGGTGACGCGCTGGACGAAGCCCTCGATGCGCGCGAAGGCGGACTCTGCCTCGCGCAGCGCCTCCTCGCTGTACTCGATCGTGGAGCGGTAGTGCGGTCCGGCGAGGTAGTAGCGCAGCACGAGCGGGCGCCAGCGCTTGACCATCTCGGAGACGAGCACGCTGTTGCCCAGCGACTTGCTCATCTTCTCGCCGCTCATGGTCACCCACGCGTTGTGGGTCCAGTAGGCGGCGAAGTCGTCGCCGTACGCCCTGGACTGGGCGATCTCGTTCTCGTGGTGCGGGAAGACGAGGTCGACGCCGCCGCCGTGGATGTCGAAGGCGCGGCCCAGGTACCGGTGGGCCATGGCCGAGCACTCCAGGTGCCAGCCGGGCCGGCCGCGCCCCCACGGCGTGTCCCAGCTCGGCTCGCCGGGCTTGGCCGCCTTCCACATCGCGAAGTCGCGCGGGTCGCGCTTGCCGGCCTCGCCCTCGCCGCCGGGCTGCCGGAGGCTGTCGAGGTCCTGGTTGGACAGCTCCAGGTAGTCGGGGAACGAGCGTACGTCGAAGTAGACGCTGCCCTCGGCGGCGTAGGCGTGGCCGCGCTCGATGAGGCCGCGCATGAGCTCGATCATCTCGGGGACGTGGCCGGTGGCACGGGGCTCGTAGGTGGGGGGCAGGCAGCCGAGCGCGTCGTAGGCGGCGTTGAAGGCGCGCTCGTTGGCGTAGCCGATCGCCCACCAGGGGCGGCCCTGCTCGGCCGACTTGGCGATGATCTTGTCGTCGATGTCCGTGACGTTGCGGACGAACGTGACCTCGTAGCCGCGGTGGGCGAACCAGCGGCGCATGACGTCGAAGTTCACGCCCGACCTGATATGCCCGATGTGCGGTGCGGCCTGCACGGTCGCGCCACACAGGTAGATCGAGACACAGCCCGGGACGAGCGGGGCGAAGTCACGGATCTGCCGGGCGCGGGTGTCGTACAGGCGAATAGTCACGCGTCAAGGGTAGTGGGAAGGCGGCACTGCCCCGCGACGAACCGGCCGCAGGACATGAAAGCGTGACACACGCTACGCGCGCGGCCGCAGTCCTGGGTCGCTTCGATCGTTTCAGAATCGTTCCTTGTCAGATGCTTATCACGGCATTGTCAGTTTGTGCCAGATCTTTCGGCCGACCGGTCGGGGCCGGGCGCGTCCGGGCAGGCCGGACCAGGACGGTGCAGGACGGTGCAGGACGGCGCAGGCCGGTGTGGAGCCGTCGGATCCGTCAGATCCGGGAGACGAGCTTCTCCGGTGTGATCCGTACGACGATGCGCTCGGCGTCCTGCCCGGCCTGCGGGTTGAACTCGGCGTACGGCTTGCCCGTGTACTTGAGCGACAGCTCGTTGATCAGCTCCTGGCCGCCCTCGGTGGTGTAGCTCGCGGTGCCGCGCACCTCGGCGTACGTGTACGGGGCGTCGAAGGGCTGCACCAGGACGCCGACCCGCGGGTCCCGCGCGATGTTCTTCTGCTTGCGCCGGCCCATGGTGGTGGAAAACAGCAGGTCGTCGCCGTCCCGGGTCACCCACACGGGAGAGAGCTGCGGGCTGCCGTCCGGCTGCACCGTCGCGACCGTGACGAAGATCGGCGAGTCGATGAGGCGCTTGAGGTCTTCGGAGAGGGTGACGGACACGGGACGCGGTCCTTCCGGTCGGGGCTGTACGGCCCCACTCGTACCCAGGGGCGCCGCAGATCCGCCTTTCGTCCGAAAAACGCCCCCGTACGGACCAAACCGGGCGCCGCCGGGCGGCCCACGGCCCGGTCCGGACGTACGGTCACGCGCCGGGCCGCACGGTCAGCGCCGTGGACGCGCGCGCTCAGGCCGCGCCCGCGCGGGGGAACACCAGCGCGGTGGCGATCGCCGCCAGGCCCTCGGCCCGGCCGGTCAGGCCCAGGCCGTCCGTGGTCGTACCCGACACCGACACCGGCGCGCCGACGGCCGCCGACAGGGCCGCGACCGCCTCCGCGCGCCGCTTGCCGATCTTCGGGCGGACGCCGATCACCTGGACCGCCACGTTCCCGATCGTGAAGCCGCCGGCCCGTACGATGCGGGCGGCCTCGGCGAGGAGGGTCACGCCGGAGGCGCCGGACCACTCGGGCCGGCCGGTGCCGAAGTGCGCGCCGAGGTCACCGAGCCCGGCGGCGGAGAACAGCGCGTCGCACGCGGCGTGCGCGGCCACGTCGCCGTCGGAGTGGCCCGCCAGGCCGTACGGCTCGCCCTCCCAGAGCAGGCCCGCGCACCACAGCTCGCGGCCCGCCTCGAAGGCGTGCACGTCGGTGCCGATGCCGACCAGCGGCAGCGCCGCCGCCGGGCCGGGCGGAGGCGGGACCGGGCCGGCGGAGGCGGCGGGGGCGGCGGGGGCGGCGGGGGCGGCGGGGGCGGCGGGGGCGGCGGGGGCGGCGGGGGCGGCGGGGGCGGCGGGGGCGGCGGGGGCGGCGGGCGGCTCAGGCGAAGCCATGGGCTCTCCTGCGGCGCGCCAGGACCGCCTCGGCCAGCACCATGTCCAGCGGCCGGGTGACCTTGAACGCCTCCTCGTGGCCCGGCACCACCACGACCTCGCCGCCGAGCCGCTCGACCATCCCGGCGTCGTCCGTGGCGCCGTCGCCGTCCACGCCGGTCTTCTCGTGCGCGGCCACGAGCGTGGCGCGGTCGAAGCCCTGCGGGGTCTGCACGGCGCGCAGCACGGCGCGCTCGGGGGTGCCGACGACCGGCTCGGGCTCGCCCGCGCGGTCGCCCGTACGGGGCTCGACCTGCTTGACGGTGTCGGTGACCGGCAGCGCCGGGACCACCGCGGGCGCGCCGTCCCGGACAGCGGCGATCACCGCGTCGACGGTGTCGACGGGCACCAGCGGCCGGGCCGCGTCGTGCACGAGCACGATGCTCACGTCGTCGGGCAGCGCGGCGAGGCCGAGCCGCACCGACTCCTGGCGGGTGTCGCCGCCGGGCACGACGGCCACCTCGGTTCTGCCGCTGAGCGGGTGCTCGTCCAGCACGCGGCGGACCTCCGCGACCCCGTCGGCCGGGGCCACCACGACGACGAGCGACACCGCGCGGGAGCCGGCCATGGCGCGCACGGCGTGCACCAGCATGGGCGTGCCGCCGAGCGCGCGGAGCTGCTTGGGCGCGCCCGGTCCGAAGCGGACGCCGCGGCCGGCCGCGGGGATGACCGCGGCGGTGCGCGGCGGGCGGGCGGGGCGGCCGGGTGAGCCCGGATCCCCGGATACGGACATTGAGTTGGCGTTCAGGTTTGTTTCCTCGGCCGAAATGGGTATGGCCAAAAGCGTGCCGGGCGAGACCCGCCGACCAGCCCCTTCCGTTGCCGTCTGGTCGACATTCTGGGCCACCAGCCGCCCAGGCCCGGCACCTTGGCCAGTGCTGCCGGGCACCGCGACGAGGCGGTGCCTGCGGACCTGGCGGACCGGACCGCGGCGGCCCGCCCGTGGGCGGCCCGGATCTACCGTACGCGGCACGTGCGGCGGCCCTCCAGGCGGGTCCGCCCAAGAGCCGCGCGGAGCGCCGAAGTCCTGACGTCTCCCAGCCCAGAGGTCTTCTCGGGCTTTCCGGATGTCGCCGGATCTCGGGATGTCGGAGCCTGTGCACGCCGACGCGCATGCTGACCAGGCATGCCGATACGTGCGCCGACCGTGGGCGCGCTCGCGCGCGCCAAACCGGCTCCGCGGCTTCGCCTGCCCACCGCCAGGCCTGAACCGCCGAACGGCCGCAGCCGCTGTCCACCAGGGCGGACGCCTACCGCCCTCGGCGGACCGGGCGGCCGCTGCCGCGAGCGCCGCTCTCCCCGCCGCCCGCGCCGCGGACTGGTTACGAGAGGACCGCCGCGGACCGGTGACGAACCGCCGCAGGCCGGGCGTGTCGCGGGCGCGTCCTCGCGCACCCCGCGCAGATGCCGCAGAGCCCGGATGACGGCGAGGCGCGACGGACTGCTCGTTCCCATCGCGCGGCTACCGTCACTCGGGCACCACGGCAAGTGCGTCAGGACGCGAGGACCTCGTCGAGCAGCGCCTCGGCCTTGTCCTCGTTGGTGCTCTCGGCGAGGGCCAGCTCGCTCACCAGGATCTGCCGCGCCTTGGCGAGCATGCGCTTCTCACCGGCGGACAGACCGCGCTCGCGCTCGCGGCGCCACAGGTCGCGCACGACCTCGGCGACCTTGATCACGTCACCGGAGGCGAGCTTCTCGAGATTCGCCTTGTAGCGACGGGACCAGTTGGTGGGCTCTTCCGCGTACGGCGCGCGCAGCACCTCGAAGACCCGGTCCAGCCCGTCCTGGCCGACCACATCGCGCACCCCGACGAACTCCGCATTGTCCGCCGGGACGCGAACCGTGAGGTCGCCCTGGGCGACCTTCAGCACCAAGTAGGTCTTGTCCACGCCTTTGATCTGGCGAGTTTCGATGGCCTCGATCAGCGCGGCCCCGTGATGGGGATAGACCACGGTGTCGCCAACCTTGAACGTCATGTGACAGGTACCCCTTCCGTGGCTATCCAGAGTAACACGGGAAGGCCCCGTTCTGAATGGCGTTTCCGCAGGTCAGGGCATATCTCAGGGCTTGACAACACCGCCCGGGACGTGCTGGGAGACCGCCCCGGAAGCGGGTATTCGCAGGTCGGAGCGGCTGCACGGGTAGGGTGAAACGCGTACGTTACACGCCGGAACTCGTCAACACGAAGTGCCGTACGCCCGTTTTGTCGGAGTCCTGGACGCAGACTTCCGTTCGTCCGTTCGGCCGGATCCAGTCGTTCCGGCCCGTGTCGGCCACCAGTCGCCCCCGATTCCCCAATTGATCACGTTGGCGGGGTCCGGCCGCCGGAGGGCGATCCCGAGCCGTCCGCTCTCGTGATCAATTCCCGGAGCGTCCGCGCATTCGCGCGTCGGCCCCACCGCCTTACCGCCATACCGCCTTACCGATAATCATCGCCAGGCGGGCCGCCGGATATTCACCGCGAGCGGCACCAGATGCCGCGCGAGCGTGCGGCGGGGCGCACGGGGTGCCGCGGCGCCCCCGCGCGCGCCCCGGGCCGGTCCCCCGAGCCGGTCCCGCCAGGGGGCGGGTCGGGTGCGATGGCCGGAAGACGGATCGGTAACCTAAGCCCGCTGATCCAACTCATGCACCGCCCTGTCACCTCGTCCAAGGAGATGCCGCAGCCGTGAGCAGCAGCCTTCGACGCGGCGCCCTCGCCGCAGCCGTCACCGTGCTTACGATCGCCCCGCTCTCCGCCTGCGGCGCGGGCAGTGACGCGCAGACCCTGGAGATCAAGCCGGACAACGCCGCGGTCTCCGTCGGCGACATCAAGATCCAGAACGTGACCGTGGTGACCCAGCCGGACCTCAAGGCGAAGGGCCCCGCCGTCGTCACCGGCAAGCTCTTCAACAACGGGCGCCGGGACCAGACCCTCCGCGCCATCCGGCTGCCGGGCACCCACGCCGACGTGACCCTCTCCCCGGCCAAGGGCTCCGGCCCGGTGGTCGTCCCGGCCGGCGGCTCCATCGTCCTGGGCGGCGAGGGCAACCCGTCGGCGGTCGTCGAGGACGGGCGCGAGGCCGCCAAGGACGGCGACGCCCAGCCGATCGTCTTCGACTTCAGCTCGACCGGTGACGTGGCGCTGCGGGCCTTCGTGGTCCCGGCCAAGGGCTATTTCGCCGAGTGGGGCCCGGAGGTGGCCGCGTCCACGTCCGCCGGCCCGTCCACGTCCCCGTCCGGCGGCGAGGGCGGCGGCTCGGAGAGCGGTTCGGAATCGATCGCCCCGGGTGAGCACTCGCCCGGCGAGTGACCCGGCCCGGTGCCGTACGGGGGTCCGCACGGCGCGGGCGCACACGCGTGAGGAGGGCGGCCCCGGCGCGGGGCCGCCCTCCTCACGCGTACGGCGTCGCGTAGGCGCGTACGCGGCCCTCACGCCCGTACGCGCGCCATTGACCCGTACACCTCACACGCCCGTACGCGGCCTCACGCGCGTACGGCCCGCCTGCCCCGCGCGTACCCGGCCGCACGCGCGTACGGGCAGCAGGCCGGCACGCCTCCGCCCCGGCACACGCCCCAACGGACATCACGCACCCCCGTCACCTGCCGCCCGTCACCCGTACGAGCGACCTCCCGGCGCGCCCGCGGCGGGACGCCCCCCGGTGGCGGTCCCGCACGGCGCGCCGCCTGTCACGGCTCGAACTTGTACCCGAGTCCCCGCACCGTCACCAGGTAGCGCGGCGCGCCCGGGTCCGGCTCGATCTTGGCGCGCAGCCGCTTGACGTGCACGTCGAGCGTCTTGGTGTCGCCCACGTAGTCCGCGCCCCAGACGCGGTCTATCAGCTGCATGCGGGTCAGCACCCGGCCCGCGTTGCGCAGCAGCATCTCCAGCAGGTCGAATTCCTTCAGCGGCAGGTCGACCTTGCCCCCGCCGACCGTGACCACGTGCCGGTCCACGTCCATGCGCACCGGGCCGGCCTCCAGGGCGGCGGGCGCGGTCTCCTCCGGCTCGCCACGGCGGCGCAGCACGGCGCGGATGCGGGCGACCAGCTCGCGGGAGGAGAACGGCTTGGTCACGTAGTCGTCGGCTCCTATTTCCAGGCCGACGACCTTGTCGATCTCGCTGTCCTTGGCGGTCACCATGATGACCGGCACGTTCGAGCGGCCGCGCAGCTGCCGGCAGACCTCCGTGCCGGGCAGGCCCGGCAGCATCAGGTCGAGGAGCACGAGGTCGGCGCCGTTGCGCTCGAACTCGTCCAGGCCCTCGGGACCCGTCGCCGCCACGGCGACCTCGAATCCCTCCTTGCGGAGCATGTAGGACAGCGCGTCACTGAAGGACTCCTCGTCCTCAACGACCAGCACTCGGGTCACGGAAGGACCTCCGGGGCAGAGAAGTGTTCGTAGCTCTTGGTCTTGTACGGCCGGTCCTGGTCCTCTTTACCCAGGTCGTCATCTGCTTCCTCAAGGCTGTCGTCCGGCTCGATCAACGGGCGGTCCCGGTTCCGGCGCCCGCCGGCCTCCGGAAGCCGCAGGGTGAAGGTGGAGCCCTGTCCCTCGGCGCTCCACACCGTGACCTCCCCGCCGTGCGAGGCGACCACGTGCTTGACTATGGACAGGCCGAGGCCGGTCCCTCCGGTCTGGCGCGAGCGCGCGGGGTCGACGCGGTAGAACCGCTCGAAGATCCGCTCGCGGTCCCGCTCCGATATGCCGATGCCCTGGTCGGTCACGGCGATCTCGATCAGCGCGCCGCCGGGCGCGGGGACGCGGCGGGCGGAGACGCCCACGCGCGTGCGTGCCGGACTGTAGTTGACCGCGTTCTCCACCAGGTTGCCCAGGGCCGCGGCGAGCTGGCCGCGGTTGCCCCACAGGCGCAGGCCGGCCGTGCCGCCCGGAGCGATGGTGATCTGCTTGGCACCCGCCTGGTGGCGGCAGCGGTCGACGGCCTCCGCGACCAGCTCCTCCACGCCCACGGTCTCGGCGTCCTCCAGCGGGTCGTCGTTCTGCACCCGGGACAGGTCGATGATCTCCTGCACCAGGCTGGTGAGCCGGGTGGCCTCGGCCTGCATGCGGCCGGCGAAGCGGGTGACGGCCTCCGGGTCGTCGGAGGCGTCCATCACGGCCTCGGACAGCAGTGACAGCGCTCCCACGGGCGTCTTCAGCTCGTGGCTGACGTTGGCGACGAAGTCCCGCCGCACGGCCTCGGTGCGCCGGGCCTCGGTCAGGTCCTCCACCAGCAGCAGGATCAGCCGTGAGCCGAGCGGGGCGACGCGGGCGGACACCGCCAGCGCGTCGGCCCGGCCGCTGCCGCGCCGGGGCAGGTCCAGCTCGGTCTGCCGTATCTCGCCGTCGCGCCGGGTGTCGCGGGCCATCTCCAGCATGGGCTCCACGGCGAGCTTGCCGCCGCGCACCAGCCCGAGGGCGTACGCGGCGGAGCTGGCCTTGACCACGGTGTCGGCCTCGTCCAGGACGACCGCGGACGAGCGGAGCACGGACAGCACGGTGTCGACACCGGGCGGCAGCACGGCGTCGGTGTGCAGGGAGGAGCGCGTAGGCTTCGCCTGCTCGCGCTCGCTCCAGCGGAACGCCAGCATGGCGATGACGCCGGTGCACAGACCGACTGCCGCCGCCAGTGCGGCGATGGCCGCGTCCACGTTCATGCGACAAGGTTAGGCGGCGGCGCGGAGTGCTCCACAGACGTTCCGGCGTTCACTCGAACAGACGTTTCCGAGAGTTCACCCGCAGGTCAGGGCCGCTTCACTTCGGTGGCCGGAGCGCGACGCGTTGCGGGCGGAGCGTAAGGGCTCCGCCGTCCGCTGCCCGGGGCTCCAACCGCCCCGGGGCCGCGCGACACCGCGGAAGCCAGTAGCGTCACCAGCCAGCAGCACCCAGCCGTACGTCAGCAGGAGCGCAGCAGCGCGGCAGTGAGGAAGGTCAGTATGAGGGACGCCTACCACGAGGAACTGGACTCGATCGGGGAGAGCCTGGTCGACATGGCCCGGCTCGTCGGCTCGGCCATCGGCCGGGCCACCACCGCCATACTCGACGCGGACCTCAAGCTCGCCGAGTCCGTCATCGCCGCCGACGAGAAGGTGGACGACCTGCACCGGGACCTGGAGGCCCGGGCGATAGCCCTGCTGGCCCGGCAGCAGCCGGTCGCCACCGACCTGCGGATCGTCGTCACCAGCCTGCGGATGAGCGCCGACCTGGAGCGCTCCGGCGACCTCGCGCAGCACGTCGCCAAGCTGGCCCGGCTCCGCTTCCCCGACTCGCCGGTGCCGCGCGACCTGCACGCCACCATTCTGGAAATGGGCCAACTCGCACAGCGCCTGATGGCCAAGACCGGCGAGGTGCTGCTCACCAAGGACGTCGACCTGGCGCTCCAGCTGGAGCAGGACGACGACGCGATCGACCAGCTGCACCGGGCGCTGTTCCAGCACCTGATGGACGACCGCTGGAAGCACGGCATAGAGACAGCCGTGGACGTGACGCTGCTGGGCCGCTACTACGAGCGGTTCGCCGACCACGCGGTGTCGGTGGCCCGGCGCGTGGTGTTCCTGGTGACCGGCGAGCACGCGCACGAGTTCGTGCCGTCGGACCTCTCGGGGAGCACCGAGCCCGACGCCGAGTGAGGCGGGCGGGCGGCCCGGGGACCGCTCGGGACGTACGGGCCGCGGTACGGGCGCGTACGGGCGCGACGGGCTCGCAGGAGCGCGTACGGGCGCGTACAGGCGCATAGGGGCGCGAACGGGCAGGCATGGATGCGCGCGGAACGGCACAGGCGTGCGCAGGCGCGCACAGGGTGCATATCCCACCAACCTGCCACAGGGTCACACCGCCGTCATGATGCGTAGGCGTGCGCCGTCGCGCCGTTGACGCGCCCTCTCGTGCGCTCCTGCAATGGGGGCGGGCCCCGGCGCCCCGGGCCCGCACGACGAAGCTCTACGGAGGCGACACATGGCACACTCCGCCCACCTCGTCCAGCCGACCCCTGCCCCCGAGCGGCCCGCCACCGCGGACCGCCCGCTGACGACGCTGAAGACCCTGCCGGTGCTCGGCGCCTGCGGATGCGGTTCCGGCTGCGGCTGCGGCTGCCAGTCGGGCGGCAGCTGCCAGTGCGGCGGCGGCTGCTGACCGGTTCCACGAGCCGACCGGCCGGCCGTCACCGGCTGACCGCCGACTGACCGGCCGACCGCCGACCGCCTGACCGCCGAGCCGTCCGCTCGCCGTTCACGGCCTGGGGGGAGGGTGCCACCCGGCACCCTCCCCCCTGCCGTCGTACGTCCTGNAGTGAACGGCCTGTGACCTGCGGTCGGGCCGTCGTTGTTGGTCGTCATTGGTCGTCGTTGGCTGTCCTCGGACGGCCCACAGACGGCCCAGCGGGGACGGCCGGGGGCCGCTAACGTTAGCAACCGGGCCCGCTAGCGTTAGCGGCCCTGCTAGCGCCTCAGGCGGCCGTTGAACTGGACGTTAGCCGTTAGCGGGCCCCGGCCGGGAAGGCATCGAATCGACCCTGCGGCGGGGGTTGAGGGACCCCGGGGGCGGGACCGCTAACGCTCCGGGTACCTGGCCCCGGCCGGGCGGCCTTCCCACCGCTGGGGTCCGCCGCGCAGCGGGTCGCACGGCCGGTGCCGCTACGCTGAGTACAGGGAGGCGCCCGGAG
>NZ_JAVSCF010000208.1:0-11699 GCF_031932565.1 Streptomyces sp. B1866 | reverse complement strand
ACCGCGCGGCTCCGGCACGCCGCCGCGCTGCTCGGCCACCGGGCCGCGCTGCTCGGGCACGCCGGCGCGCTGCCCCGGCTGGACGCCGCGGCGCGCCCGTTTCGCGCCGGCCCCGGACCGTGCGGGCTCCCTCAACCTGCTCACCCCCGTGAACCTTCTCGCCTGTCCGGCGACGCCCCGCGCGGGGCGTCGTCAGTCGAGGTCGGCCAGCAGCCCCAGCTCGACCGCGCGGACGCCCGCCTGGAAGCGGGAGTTCGCCCCGACGTCGCGCATGATCGCCGCCACGTGGCGGCGGTAGGTGCGCAGCGAGACGCGGATCTGCTTCGCCGCGACGTCGTCGGTATGCCCTTCGCGCAGCCGCCCGAGGACGCGCCGGACCGGCTCGGTGCGCATCCGCTCGGCCAGCCTTACGTGGTCCAGGACCGGCGTCGCGCTGCTCCAGAGGCCGGCGAACATCAGGTCGAGGGCGCGGACCGAGGCCGGGTCGGTGTTAAAGGTGACGTAGCGGTGGCCGCCGCCGGGCCCGGACCGCCCGAAGGAGATCCGGCCGTCCGCGATGGCCGTGCCCGGCAGGTCGGCGTCGGTCACCCGGACCTCGTAGCCCAGCGTGCCGCGGCGCGCCGGGCCGAGGAGGCCCAGCGGGACGAGCACCTGCGGCGTGCACAGCAGCCGTACGGTGACGCCGGAGGCCGCCACGTCCGCGACCTGGTCCAGCAGCGGCGCGAGCGGCCTGGCCCGCTCGTACGTGCCGGGCAGGACGAGGTTGACGCTGTGCCGAGCCCGCGCGAGCAGTTGCGAGACGGCGCCGCGGACGGCCGGGCCGTCGGTCGCCGGGACCAGCGGAGAGGAGGACGCGGGTGTGTCGCGGCGCATGGACACCGCGGACTCGATCAGCTCGCACACCTGCCTGAGCGCGTGCTCCACCCCGTCGGAACTCTCCTGAGGATTCGACAGTTCTGCCATGACTCCCCCATGCGGTACGCTGCGCACCCGCCGCGCACCCCGTCGATTACCGTCGATACCGTCGAAACGTCCAGGTGCGCCGTCCAGGTGTGCCGGAGACCGGCGGAGAACATCGGCCGTATAACCGGCTGCCGACTACGGCTCCCGGGTCTGGAATGACACCAATGGCGTGATTGACACGATCGCCCGGTTCTCACTCCCTCGCCCACCTGCGCGTAACCGGCCCTTAACGTGGACGTCATATCCCCCGAGCCGGTTCCGCACGCCGTTAACACCGAAGGGCCACCGCAGGCCCTTCGCGGCGCGAGATTAGTTCGCTGGCCACGGCCCAGTCAACGCTCCCCCGTCGATAAAGAACAAGTAAAAACGGCCCTTCTTCGCCACGCACTCATAAGACTGCCCCCGGTGCTCCACGGGGATGTCCACAAGCTGCATGCCCGAGGAGGTGCCTCCGGCAGCGCGGCCGTACCGCGCGTGCGCAGCGCACCGGCGGCGCGACAGCGAGCGATGGTCTGGTCGCCCGATGGCCGCTTGCTGACAGCTGTCCCGTTTCGCGTGCTTGGGGCGGACCCATGGCACGTCTCATTCTTGTGTACCGCATCGGGACGCCTCCCGGCGGCCTTTCCGCCCGGCCCGCGTCACCAATCGGCCATACGCACGGGCGGGCGGCGGGAACGGCCCGCCGAAGGATGGCGCCCGGCGTCCGGAGCACGGCGCCGAAACCCAGGCGCCGCCCTGGCGCCACGGCTCGTTCCACGACGCCGGCGCGGCGGGGTGCCCGGGCGCGGGCGGGGCCGCGCGGGGGCGACTTTGGCCAGATCCGCGCCCTGACCGACGGCCGCCCGGCCGGCCCCGGGCGTGCCTGGCGGGGTGTCACAGACGAGCGGGGAGAGCGCCTACCAGGTGGCAGACTGGCGCCGTGCGCGTGACGCCGGATGCGTGACCTCACCTCGTCCCCCGCCTCGGCGCCCGTACCCCGGCCCCCGGCGGCGCACCGCGAGGCCCCGCCGCCCGTGGCCGCCGGACCGGTGCGCGCCCGGGCCCGCCGACCCGGACGGCGCGCCACCCCGCGCCCGGCCGTTACGAACCGCGCCCGGCCGGCGGCCGCCCGCGCGAGGCTCCCCGCCCCGCGCCTCCCGCCAACTCCCCGGCCCCGTCCGCCCGTACGCGCGTGCGGCCAGGCGGCCGCGCGCCGTACGAGCCCGCCGCGCGCCCCCACGAACCCGAAGGCGGGCCTCACCAGCAACAATGCCCTCCGTGGACCTCGACAGACCCACCCTTCTCAATAGAAAATACGTGCGAATAACCGCCGACGTGCCCGGGCGGCTGTCCCTCACTCCGCGGCGGACGTGACCCGCGGATTCCCGCGACGGCCGCCGCGGCGCTCCAGCCGTCCGCACCCGAGGAGAACCGGATGACCGACGACCAGGTCCACCGCGCCGACGGCGCCTCTCCACCCGTCCGCCGGAAGACCGCGCCGCCACGGCGCCCGCGCCGCGCCGAAGGCGGTCACGCGCCCGGCCAGGCCGCCCACCCGGCCACCGGCGAGAACACCGCCTTCCCCCTCGCCACCCCCACCGCCTTCTTACTCCCGCCGCGGGACGACGCCGCCGCCCCGGCCGTCCTCGACGCCCGTCCCCGGGCGCGCGAGGCGCCGCGGCTCCCGGACCGCCTCGCCCCGCAGGACACCGCCGAGGCCGTCGACCGCCTCCGCGCGGCACGCCGCCGCAAAGGCCTGCCCCAGGACGTACCCGGCCTCCCCGCGCCACCCGCCGCCGACGACCTGTCCCGTCCCGGCCGCCTCCGACGGCGCCCGAGCCCCGCCGACGCCGCCCTCCGGACGGCCGGCGACGACGAGTTGGAAGGACGACCACCCCCGTGATCCCGCCCGTGACCGCGTTCGCGACCGAGACGGCCCTCGCTCCCTGTGCCGCGGCCGCCGCCCTGGCCGCTCTCCTCCTGTGCGCCCACCGCGCCTACACCCAGCGCGCCGACCAGCCGTTCCGCGCCTCCAGCTGGGCCCGTACCGCCGCGGTCGGCGTCGCCTTCGCCGCCACCCTCCTCGCCCTGCCGGGCGTCACCGCGACCGCCGAGTCGCTGACCGGCCTCGACCACCTGCGCCAGCTCGCCGTCCCCATGGCGGCGGTCGCCTTCTACGGGTGCCTCCAGATCATGTTCGCCCAGTGGCCGCAGGGCGGCACCGGCCCGCGGACGAGCGTGCGCCTCCGCGTGGTGCCGACCGCCGCCGTACTGGTGCTGCTCGCGGTCCAGTTCGGCTTCTCGCAGGGCCACGGCCTGTCCTTCGCACCCCGCCACGCCGGCAGCGACCGCGTCCTGGCCTACCTGATGCTCTACCGCGTGTACATCGCCGTGGCGGCCGCCGAGATCACCGTACGGTCCGCCGCCCTGGCCCTGCGCGCGCACGAGCGGCGGCAGCGCGCCCGCGCCGCCGGCTTCGCCGCCCTGGCCGTCGGCGGCCTCGCCGGACTCGTCGACTCGCTGCTGAACATCGCCTACCTCATCGCCCACCGGCTCGGGTACCCGTGGCTGGCCGGCGCAGAGAAGACGCTCAGCCTGACCGTGTCGGGCCTGTGCCTGCTGGCGATGGTGGCCGGCCTGTGCATACCGCTGATCGGCCGCCCGGCGGCCGGGCGCGGCGAGCGAGGTCCGCGGCCGCCCGCAGAAACGTTCAGTCAGCGGTCTCCCCACCTGCCGCGCCCGGTGCGCCGCATCCTGGGCCGCCGCCCCGGCACCGGCCCCGCGCGCCACGACCGCCGCCGGTCCGCGGCCGCCCGGCCGCCGCGCCCTCGCCCGGTCTGAGCTCCGACGCGCGCGCCGCGCGCGGGCTACTGCGCGGTAGGCCCCTGTGCCACACTCGCTCGCGAAGCGGCGGAAGCGGCCGGAAGCGGCCGATCAGCCGGTCCCGGCAGGACGGGCAGACCCGGCAGGGCGGACAGACTCCGCGGCACAGCCCTCACCCCGGGGCCGGAAGACGCGGCGGGACGGGCCGGACGCGGCGGGACGGCGAGGAGGCCGACGGCATGCACGAGTACCGCCCGGGCGGGCACAGCAGGCGCGCCGCGCTGATCCGCGTCCTGTCCCGGATCTTCGTCCGGACCACACTGGCCTGGTGGCCCCTGCGCGGCCCCGTGTCCCGGCTGATGCCCCTGCTCGACCTCGCCTTCCGGCCCCTGCCCCGGCTGCGCTCGACCACGTACGAGCGCGTCACGGGCGGCACCTGGCGGGCCGAACTGGTCCGCCCACGCGAGGCCGCGCCCCCGGCCGACGACGCGCCGACGGCCGGTGACGGGCCCGCCGCCGGCGCCCTGCTGTACCTGCACGGCGGCGCCTTCCTCTTCTGCGGCCTGGCCACGCACCGGCGCGTGGTGGAGCGGCTGGCGCTGCGCACCGGCCTGCCCGTGCTCTCCGTGGACTACCGGCAGCTGCCCAAGGGCCTGCTGGACGCGTCGCTCGCCGACGCGCTCGACGCCTACCGCTGGCTGCTGGGCCAGGGGTACGCGCCCGGTTCGATCGTGTGCGTGGGCGACTCCGCGGGCGGCCACCTGGCGTTCGCCGTGGCCCTGGCGGCCCGGCGCGCCGGTCTCGCCGGACCGGGCGGAGTGGTGGGCCTGTCGCCGTGGCTCGACTTCGACAGCGACGCCAAGCTGGCGTATCCGGGCGCCCGCCGCGACGTGTTCATCCCGGCCCGGCGCCTGGCCCGGGCCGGCCGGATGTGCACCGGAACCGCGGCGGGCACGGCCGTCGACCCGCTCCGCTCGCCGGTCAACGGCGAGTTGGCGGACCTGCCGACGGTGCTCATCCAGTGCGCCGAGGACGAGGTGCTGCGCTACGACGCCGAGCTGATGGCGGAACGGCTCGCGGCAGCTGGCATACGGCACACCTTGCAAGTCTGGCAGGGTCAGGTACACGCGTTTCCGGTCCTCGGCAACGCCCTGCCGGAGAGCCGCGCCGCGCTGGACGAGATCACCGCCTTCGTACGGGAGGTGCTGGCCACCGGCACGGCGGCGGCAGCCCCGGCGAGCACCGAGCAGATCAGCGCGGACCAGGCGAAACCGGCCTCCTGACCGAAAGCCACCGAACCGAGGCCCTCCCGCAGACCGGACACCCGGAACCCCCTACGGACCGGACGCCCCACCCCTCTCAGGAAGCCGCACGCCCCGGCCCACCAGGACCCGCGGGCCCCGTACGCCCCCTCCGGCCCGTACGGCGCTCGGTGACCGCGTCCATGATGGCGGGCACCTGCGCGGGGTTCGCCTTGTCGAGCGCCTTGGACCCCAGGAGGTAGATCACGGCCAGCCGACATATATAGACCACTGGCCATGCCAACACCCCGGCAAGGCAGGCCCACCACGGGAACCCGAGGGCCGACGAGGCCGCACCGAGGACCGGCGACGCGGCGGCGCCGGCCGGCAGGCCGCCGCTCACGCCTCCTCCCGGGGCGACCGCCCGTCGCGCTCCGCGCGCCGCCGCTCCAGCAGGGCCGCACGCAGCCCCGCGACGGCCACGCAGACGAACAGCAGCGCGAACCCGCCGCTGCCGGCGCCGACGGCGAGCGGCACGGCCATACCGGCGGCGACGGTGGCGGTGACCAGGTAGCCGATCTCGCCGACGAGGAGCGAGACCAGAACACCGACGAGGGCGATCAGCGACACGAACGACACGTCAGCGCCGCTGAGCAGCCGCTGCCGGACCGGACGGACCCGGGCCGGCCAGGACCGCACGCCGCGCCGCTGGTCGGCCGCGAACGCGAACATGCGCACGGCCCGCAGAGCCGCCGGGCCGCCGTCGGGGTCGTCGAGCACGGCGGCCAGCTCGGCCGTCCACTCCGCGTACCGCTCCTCCCGCTCGCCCTCGGGCAGCCACCGGCAGGCCCGGCCGATCAGACGCTCCCCAGACCGCAGGACCCGCGCGCGAAGGCTCACGCAGCACCGCCGGGCGAGGGCCGGGTCCGGCCGGGCGCGGCGGCGCCCCGCCCCTGCGACCGCTGCGCCAGCTCCAGCCGGGCCACGCGGACGCCCTCACCGGTCAACTGGTAGTACCGCCGCGGTCGCTGGCCCGCCTCCTCGGGCGTCTCCCAGGCGGAGGTGACCAGGCCCTCGTCCTGAAGGCGGGCGAGCATCGGATACAGGGTCCCGCTGGCGAGCTTCGCCGCCTTCATCAACTCGTAGCCGTAGCGCGACGCCGCCGGGTCCGAAAGGAACACCCGCAGCACCCGCTCCAAAGGCTCGGTCAGCTTCATGGGCCAACAGCCTACACATATAGTGCTACACATGTCGACATCTGTTCGCGCCGCCAGGCGAAAGCCGTCCGCCGCCTAGGGTGTCCCCATGGAGAGAAAGGACCGTACAGACCGGAACATCCGCACCGTGGAGGACGTACTCACCCTCCTGGACAGCCTGTTCGCACCCGAGGCGGACCGCTGGACGACCGGGGGCGCCGCCTGGTGGGACGGCTTCTACGCGGACCGCGCCAGACCCGTCCCGTTCTTCGTATCCAAGCCGGACGAGAACCTCGCCTCCTACCTCGACCGCGGCCTGCTCACCCCCGGCCGGGCCCTCGACCTCGGCTGCGGCCCGGGCCGCAACGCCCTCCGCCTCGCCGCCGCCGGCTTCGACGTCGACGCCGTGGACCTCTCCCCCGCCGCCCTCACCTGGGCCCAGGACCGCGCCCGCGAGGCCGGGGCCACCATCCGGTTCCACCAGGGCGACGCCTTCGCCCTCGCCCCGGACGTCCTCGACGGCCCGTACGACCTGATCTACGACTCCGGCTGCCTCCACCACCTGCCCCCGCACCGCCGCATCAGCTACCTCGCCCTCCTGGACCGGACCCTGGCCCCCGACGGCCACTTCGCCCTCACCTGCTTCGCGGCCGGGCCCATGGGCTCCGAACTGCCCGACGCGGCCTTCTACCGCCGACCGTCCGACCACCACAGCCTCCCGGGCCTCCAGGGCGGCCTCGCCTACACGCCGGAGTCCCTGCGCCGGATCTTCTCCGACCTGACCGAGGTCGAACTGCGCCGCATGCGCGACGAGCCCCCCGAGTCCCCGCTCTTCGGCGAACCCTTCCTGTGGACGGCCCTCTTCCACCGCCCGGCCCGTGACGACGGCCCGGACGGGAGCGGGACGGGAGCGAATCTCTGAGCCCTGAGGGAAAGGCTCCGGACAGCGAAAGGGACCCGCTGGTCAGAGCGGGTCCCAGAGGAGCCGACTGTCGGGTTCGAACCGACGACCTTCGCTTTACAAGAGCGGCGCTCTACCAGCTGAGCTAAGTCGGCGCGTCCCCAGCAGTGTACCTACCGCCACCCCCGCGCCGGATCGAATTACCGCGGGCCGGACTGCTGACACGGCGGTCCCGAAGAGGTAGCGTCACGGCATTCCACCCTTAGTGGACCAGACCAGTTCACCTTTACTCGGATCGTCCGGCACGTTCCTGCCGGTGAAGGGACTCATCACCATGGCCACGGTCACGTACGACAAGGCCACCCGGATCTACCCGGGTAGCGACAAGCCCGCCGTCGACCAGCTCGACATCGCGATCGAGGACGGGGAGTTCCTCGTCCTCGTCGGGCCCTCGGGCTGCGGCAAGTCCACCTCCCTGCGGATGCTCGCCGGGCTGGAGGACGTGAACGGCGGGGCGATCCGGATCGGGGACCGGGACGTCACGAATCTGCCGCCGAAGGACCGGGACATCGCCATGGTGTTCCAGAACTACGCGCTGTACCCGCACATGACCGTCGCCCAGAACATGGGCTTCGCGCTCAAGATCGCCGGGGTGAACAAGTCGGAGATCCGGCAGAAGGTGGAGGACGCGGCGAAGATCCTCGACCTGACCGAGTACCTGGACCGCAAGCCGAAGGCGCTGTCCGGCGGGCAGCGGCAGCGGGTGGCGATGGGGCGGGCGATCGTGCGGGAGCCGCAGGTGTTCCTCATGGACGAGCCGCTGTCCAACCTCGACGCCAAGCTGCGCGTCCAGACCCGTACGCAGATCGCCGGGCTCCAGCGGCGGCTGGGGATCACGACCGTGTACGTCACCCACGACCAGGTCGAGGCCATGACCATGGGCGACCGGGTGGCGGTGCTCAAGGACGGGCTGCTCCAGCAGATCGACTCGCCGCGGCGCATGTACGACCGGCCCGCCAACCTCTTCGTCGCGGGCTTCATCGGCTCCCCCGCCATGAACCTGGTGGAGGTGCCGATCGCCGACGGCGGCGTGAAGTTCGGCAACACCGTCGTGCCGGTCTCCCGCGAGGCGCTGACCGCCGCCGCCGACAGGGGCGACCGCACGGTGACGGTCGGGGTGCGGCCCGAGCACTTCGACGTGGTCGAGGCGGGCGGCGGACTGTCCAAGGGCGAGGGCTCCGACGGTCCGGCCGGGCTGGCGATCACCGTCAACGTGGTCGAGGAGCTGGGCGCGGACGGCTACGTGTACGGGTCCGCCGAGGTCGGCGGCGCCCCGCAGGACCTGGTGGTACGCGTCGGCGGCCGGGACGTGCCCGAGAAGGGGTCGCGGATCCACGTGGTGCCGCGGGCGGGCGAGACGCACGTCTTCTCCACCTCCACCGGTGAGCGGCTGAGCGACTGAACTGGGGGCCGTGAGCCCCGCGGAAGCCGCCCGTTCGCAATCGCGAGCGGGCGGCTTCCGCGTGCGCGAAGAGAGCCGATGTCAACACCCCTGCGGGAAAAACCGCTTTGGCGTCCCCCTGAGGGGTGACAAAATGTCGCCAAATCATCACTCCTCGCTACCATCGCGTCGTACCCTCCGTACCGCTCACCGATCGCGAGGAAAGACCCGTGAACATCGCCCACCGCGCGGCCCGCCGCATCGGCAGAACTCTCGCCTTCGTCCTTCCCGTCCTCCTCGTCCTGTCCGGGACGCTCGCGGTCACCCGCGTCCCGTGGGCGGACGCCGGCGCCGGATCGCAGCTCCTCGCCGCCGCCGACGGTCCGGCCGCCGCGGCCGCGCACCGCCCGCCGCACGAGGTGCTGCGCGACCGGCTGCTGACGGAGCTTCAGGAGAAGAACCCGGGCGTCGCCCTCACCCACCTCCAGGAGGAGACCGACCGGCACCCCTCGCTCGCCCGGCACTGCGTGTCCATCGCCCGCTCCCTCGGCCGCGCCGCGGTCGTGAAGTACGGCGGCGCCGCGCACGCCCAGCAGTACGCGCGGCCCGTGTGCGACACCTCGTACGCGTCGGGAGTGGCGCGGGCGAATCGCTGACGCGGCCGTGGCGGGCGGGCCGGGAGCGCCTATCGTGCAGGCATGACACCCGCCGCGCACCCCACGCAGGCCGTGGTCCTGGCCGGAGGCCAGGGCTCGCGGCTGCGCCCGTACACCGACGACCGTCCCAAGCCGATGGTCGAGATCCCGGGCACCGGAACCCCGATCATCGGCCACCAGCTCGCCTGGCTCGCCGCCGAGGGCGTCACCGACGCCGTGATCTCCTGCGGCCACCTCGCGGGCGTCCTCCAGGACTGGCTCGACTCCGCCGACCTGCCGCTGCGCGTGACCACGGTCGTGGAGAAGGAGCCCCTGGGCCGCGGCGGCGGATTGAAGTTCGCCGCCGCCTCCCTCCCCCACCAGGACCGGCCCTGGTACGCCACGAACGGCGACATCTGGACCCGCTTCTCCCTGCGTGACATGGCGGACTTCCACCGCGAGCGCGACGCCGTCGCCACGCTCGCGCTGGCCCGCCCGCACATTCCCTGGGGCGCGGTGGAGACCGACGAGTTCGGGCACGTGCTCGACTTCATCGAGGCGCCGCCCTCGCCGTACCTCATCAACGCGGGCGTCTACGTCTTCTCCGCCGCCTTCGCGAGCCTGCTGCCCGACCGCGGCGACCACGAGCGCACCACCTTCCCCGGCCTGGCCCGCGAGCGGCGCCTGGCGGGCTTCCCGCTGCCGCACGGCGCGTACTGGCGGGCCATCGACACCGCCAAGGACCTCACCGAGGCCGCCAAGGAGCTCGCCGGGGGGTGACCTCTGGCCTTCGGCCGCCGGTACGAGTCCGCCGGAATGAGTGCGCCGGTACGAGTTCGCCGGTGCGCGTGCGGGGCGGGCGGTACGGGGTCGGCTTGGGGCCCGGTTCGGCGGCTCCTGGTCCGGTCCCGGCCGGGCCAGCCCCTGTCCGGTCCTGGTCGGGGCTGGTCCTGGTCCGGTCTCGGTCCGGCCAGTCCCTGTCCGGTCCCGGTTCGGTGGCTCCTGGTTCGGCGGGGGGCCGGTCGGACTTCCGGGCCCGGCCGCCGCTCCCCTGCGGGCCGGCCGGGCCCGTCGCTCAGCCCAGCAACCCGCCCAGTGCGCCGCCGCTGGTGTCGTACCCGCCGCTCGACGTGTCCGGCGCGCCCGAGCCGGCGCCCGTGCCGCCGCCGTGGGAGGCGCCGCCCGTCGGGCCCGCCGTGGCCGCGGGAGACCGCGGCTTGCGCGGGGTCTGCGCGGTGGGCCGGTCGCGGCCCGGGACGGCCTTGGAGTGGCTCGGACGGCCCTGGCCTCCGCCGGTCATCCCCGCGCCGCTGGTCGCGCTCGGCACGGCGGCGGGCGCCGACGCCGACGGGCGCGCGGAGCGCTGGTCGGCGGGTGCGGTCTGGCTGGGGGCCGCCGGGACGCGCGGGGTCGCGTGCCTGCCGTGGTGCCGCTCGGGCAGCGGGGAGCCGGGCAGGTAGTTGCGCGGCGGGTCGTGCGGGCCCGGGACGGTCACCGTGTGCGAGGACCGTACGGCCCCGCCGATCATCGAGCCGAACAGCAGCGTGACCCCGGCCACCAGCGCCGCCATCATCCCACCCCTGCGCAGCACGCGCCGCCGCAGGTCCCACAGCGCCGCGCGCGGGCCGAGCCTCCGCCACGCCTCCCCGGCGAGCCGGGCGTCCGCCGAGTACACCGGGGCACCGGCGATGACCAGCGGGCTCCAGGCGGCCAGGTAGATGATGTCGGGCGCGTCGTAGGCCGGTACGGTCCGCCAGCTGACCGTCATCAGCAGTGCTGCCGACAGCAGCGCGCCGAACGCGGCCGCCAGCCGCTGCCACAGGCCCAGGACGGTGAGCACGCCGACCACGATCTCCAGGAAGGCCACGGTCAGCCCCGCGCCCACCGGGTGCGCGAGCGCCACGTCCAGCAGCGGCCGGGCGACCGGCCACGGGTGCAGCGACCGCAGCCAGGTGACCATCGAGCCGCGCTCGCCGCCGTCGAAGTAGACCGGGTCGGAGAGCTTGCCCATGCCCGCGTAGATGGAGATGAGACCCAGGAAGACCCGCAGCGGGAGGAGCACGACGCCCAGGTGCATGCGGCGGCCGGGGTAGTACGCGTGGCGGACGGACTCCGAGCCCCGGCGGCGGCGCCGCGCGGCCGTGGCGAGCCGCACGGTGTCCTCGTGGTCCCCGGTGTCGAAGGCGTCCGCGTCCGAGGTGTCGGAGGCGTCCTGGGGAGACTGCGGCGGGAAACGGTCGTCGTACGGGTCCGAAGGGTCCGGCAGGGCCCGCGGGTGCGGGACGCCGGACGGGTCACCGCCGAACGCGCCGGGATCCTGGGAGCGGGGGTCCTGGGAGCGGGGGCCCGCCGGGTGGCCGGTGGCCGCCGGTCCGGCTCCGGGCCCGGCTCCGAGGGCCGTACGGACCGGGCCGGTGGGCGCCTCGCCGGCCTCCCACGGCCCGGGGCGCCCGCCGTCCTCCGCCGCCCCCGGGAAGCCCTCGTACGGCCCGCGCGGGGGCCGCGGTCCCGGCGCGCCCG
>NZ_JAVSCF010000207.1:0-11714 GCF_031932565.1 Streptomyces sp. B1866 | reverse complement strand
GGCCGGGCGCGGCGGCCGGGGGGCCCGCGCCGGGGGCGACGGCGGCGGCCTCCCGTCGGGCCAGCCGCCGCACGTCCGGCACCGCCAGCACGGCGAGCGTCAGCAGGACGGTCAGCCCGGCCGCGCCCCACAGCGCCGCGGTCCGGCCGACGGCGCTCTCCGCCGGTCCGGCGAGCGCGGTGGCGACCGGGAGCACCGCGAGCGAGCCGAGCCAGTCGTAGGCGCTGACCCGCGACAGCCGGTCCTCGGGGATCTCCTGCCGCATGGCCGTCATCCAGGAGACCGCGAACATCTCGATCGCGGCCCCGCCGACGACCATCGCGGCCACCAGGCCGGGCAGCGGTACGCCCGCGGCCAGCGCCGCCGCGGGCAGGGCGTAGGGGAACACGCACAGGGTGCCCGCCAGCAGCAGCCGTCGCGGTCGCCAGCGCGTCATCACCAGCGCGCCCAGCACGCTGCCCGCGCCGAACCCGGCGACCGCCAGGCCCCACGCGCGCGCCCCGCCGAGGCGGTCGTGGGCCACCAGCGGCCCGTACACCGCCTCCACCGCCTCCATCAGCGCGTTGACCACGGAGAACTGCGCCACGACGGCCCACAGCCACGGCCGCCCCGTGAACTCCCGCCACCCCTCCCGCAGATCCGCGAGCACGCCGCCGCCCGGCGCGGCCCGCGGCGCGCCGGAGACGTCGAGGAAGCCGCGCAGTCCCGCGGCCGCCGCGAAGGCGGCGGCGTCGGCGGCCAGCACCCAGCCCGGCCCGGCGGCGGCGACGAGCGCGCCGCCCAGCGCCGCGCCGCCGACCTGCCCGCCGTGCTTGGCCAGCCGGTAGTAGGCGAAGGCGCGGCCGGGGTGCTCGCCGGACACGCTGGCGTACAGCATGCCGTCGGAGGCGGGGTAGAAGAACGCCTGGCCGGTGCCGCCCAGCGCGGACAGCAGCGCCATCTGCCACAGCCGCGCCTCGCCGGCGAGCACCAGCGCCGCGAACACCGCCTGGGAGACGGCGTTCAGACCGTTGGCCGCGACCATGACGCGGTGCCGCGGCAGCCGGTCCGCGACCGCGCCGCCGACCAGCAGGAAGACCACGAGCGGGACGGTGCGGGCCGCGGCGACCAGCCCGATGCCGCCGCTGTCCCCGCCCGCCCGCAGCACCGCGAACGCGGCGGCGACCAGCGCACCGGCGTTGCCCAGGCTCGTCACCACCGCGGCGGCGGTCAGCAGTGTGTAGTTGCGGCCCGCCCAGGCGGGGCGGCGCGCGGCGGGCGGGTCGCGGCGAGTGGTCACGGGCGGACTATCCCGGCGGCCGGGCGGCGCCGCCACCGCGTTTCGGCCGCCGGAGCGGCCCGGGGCCGGTACCAGGCCATCGGCCGGACCGCGCGGTCGCAGCCGGTCGGCCCGCACGGCCCGCCCGGCTCGGGACGGCGGCCCGGCTCGGGACCTCGACCCGGGTCAGGACCTCGACCCGGGTCAGGACGCCGACAGGGCCGGGACGCCGACGTCTCTCAGGACGCCGACCCGGCGGACTCCAGGTGGCGCAGGGAGCTCATGATCTTCTTGATGGTGGCGTCCGGCACCTCGTCCGGGACGCCCTTCGCCGCGTACAGCACCCACGTCGCGAAGTCCCCGTTGACATCGGTGTAGGTGACCGTGAACGCCTTGCCGTCCGTGGTGCACTTGTCGGTCTTCTTCACACCCGTGACGGTGGCCCACGCCGTGCTGCCCTTGATGCCGTGCTCGCTGGTGAACGGCGCCGCGTCCTTGGAGGTGGCGTAGCGGCCGGTGCGCTGCTGGTCGAAGGCGGCGACGACCCAGTTCAGGGCCTCGTTCCGGGCCGCCTCCCCCTCGCTCCGGGCGCCCTGCGCGCCCTTGGTGCCGGTCCCGGCCAGGGAACTGCCGCTGCTGCTCTTCGGATCGGTCTTGCAGTAGTCCTCCTTGTAGAAGGCGGGGGAGGTCATCACGGCGAGCATCTTCAGGCCGGACTTGTCCTTCTCGTCGGCGAAGCCGACGGACCAGCCCTGCGACTTGACCGTCCACTCGGGAGGCACGTCGAACACGTTGTGCCGCTTGGGGTTCACCACCGGCTTCCAGCCGGGGATGACCGGCTTGACGGTGTCGTCCTCGGAGCCGCGCGCGTCGTCGCCCCCGCCGCTCGCGCCGCCCGAGGCGTCGGTCGGCTGCGGCGAGGGGGTGGGGGAGGCCGAGGCCGTCGGGGTGCCGTCGTGGGCCGTGTCGTCCTTCTTCTTGTCGTCGTCCCGGCCCACCACGACCACGCCGGTGACCACGGCCGCGACGACGACCGCCACCGCCGCGGTGATCGCGATGACGGTCGCGCGCTTCCTGCCGTCGTCCTGCGGCGGCCGCGGCGGGCCGGGCGGCACGGCCCCGGTGTCCCAGGGCTGCGGGGGCTGCGGGGGCGGCTGGTGGCCGGGCGCCGCCGGCTGGGGCTGCTGGTAGGAGTTCGGCTGCTGGTAACCCGGTTGCTGGTACGGGTTGGGCTGGTGGTACCCCGGCTGCTGATAGGGATTCTGGTCGTGCGGGTTCTGCGCGCCCCCGGGCGGCTGCTGTCCTGGCCACATGGCAGGTAACCATAAGGGGGGCCTGTGCCCGCTGCCACGCGCCGCCCTTCCCAGTGGACCTTACTCGCTGGTAACTTACTGCTATGGCGCAGACCTTGACTGGAACGATGCTCGCGGCCACGGTGCCCATGGTGCGGACGCTCAATCTGGAGTTCGTCGAGACCCAGGCCGAGCGGGCCGTCCTGCGGATGCCGGACCAGGTGGACTTCCACAACCACGTCGGCGGCCCGCACGCGGGCGCCCTGTTCACCCTGGCCGAGTCCGCCAGCGGCGCGGTCGTCCTCGGCGCGTTCGGCGACTACCTCTCCCGCGCCGTACCGCTGACCGTACGCGCGGAGATCAGCTACAAGAAGCTCGCCAAGGGGCCGGTACTGGCCACCGCCGAACTCGAACGGCCGGCCGCCGAGGTGGTCGCCGAGCTGGAGGCGGGGGAGCGGCCGGAGTTCGGGGTGCGCGTCACGATCACGCGGGAGGACGACGGCGCGGTGACCGGGGAGATGGCCATCGTGTGGACCCTGCGGCCCCACTCCTGAGAGCCGGCGGGACGCCACCCGGCCCGCCGACCGGGCGGCGCCCCGGCAGGCAACCGCCGACGCGTCCGCGTCGTCCAAGCGAGTAGGCTGCCCGGGTGCGCGCTCTCGCGCGTGCCGGGACACGTGCTGGGATGGTTGCCCGGCCCACGGGAGGGACTGGCGTTGCACATCGAGGAATGGCTCGAATCCGTGCCCGCGATCAGCGTGTACCTGATCGTGGGGCTGGTGATCGGCCTGGAGAGCCTGGGCATCCCGCTGCCCGGCGAGATCGTCCTGGTCACCGCGACGCTGCTGGCGGCGTCCCAGGACCACATCAACCCCTACATCCTCGGCGCGAGCGCCATCACGGGCGCGATCGTCGGCGACTCCATCGGCTACCTCATCGGCCGTAAGGGCGGTCGGCGGCTGCTGGCCTGGCTGGAGCGCAGGTTCCCCAAGCACTGCGGCGCGGAGCAGGTGGCCCGCGCGGAGCGCTCGTTCCACAAGTGGGGCATGTGGGCGGTGTTCATCGGCCGCTTCATCGCACTGCTGCGCATCTTCGCGGGCCCGCTCGCGGGCGTGCTGAAGATGCCGTACTGGAAGTTCTTCATCGCCAACGCGCTCGGCGGCATCGTGTGGGCCGGCGGCACCACCGCCGTCGTCTACTCCGTCGGCAAGGTCGCCGAGGACTGGCTCAAGCGCTTCTCCTGGCTCGGGCTCGTGGCGGCCCTGCTGTTCGGCCTCGGCTCGCTGCTGGTGATGAAGTGGCGCGGCAAGAAGGCGCAGGCCGGGCAGGCCGAGGCGGAAGCGGACGGACAGGCGCCGGCGCCGGAGGCCGCCGCGGGCCGGGAGGCGCCGGTCGCGGCCGGCGAGTGACGCCGCGGCAACCGGTGTGAGCGGCGCCGGGCGGCCGCCGGCGCGGCGGGCCCGCGGCGGTGCGTGGCAGGCTCGGGGAGACGACGAGGAGGAGGCGACGATGGCGGAGCGCGCGCTGATCGCGGGCGTGGGCGGCAGGCACCCGAAGCTCGACCCGGAGGCGTTCGCCGCGCCGACGTCCGTCGTCCTGGGCGACGTGGCGATGGCGGCAGGGTCGAGCGTGTGGTACCAGGCCGTGCTGCGCGCCGAGCACGCGACGATCACCCTCGGCGCCGACAGCAACATCCAGGACAACTGCACCGTCCACGTCGACCCCGGCTACCCGGTCGTGGTCGGCGAGCGGGTGTCCGTCGGGCACAACGCCGTGCTGCACGGCTGCACGGTGGAGGACGACGTGCTCGTCGGCATGGGCGCCACCGTGCTCAACGGCGCGCACATCGGTACGGGCTCCCTGGTCGCCGCGCACGCGCTGGTCCCGCAGGGCCTGCGGGTGCCGCCCGGCTCGCTGGTCGCGGGAGTCCCGGCGCGGGTCAAGCGGGAGCTGACCGAGGAGGAGCGAGAGGTCATCCGGCTCAACGCCGCGGTCTACGTCGACCTGGCCCGCCAGCACCGGGCCGCGGCCGCCGAGTGGGAGGCGTAGGCCCGCCGGCGCGGCCACGGGTTCAGCCCGCCGCCAGCAGGACGCTTCCGGCCAGCGCCAGTCCGGCGCCCGCGGCCTGTACGGCGTGCAGCCGCTCGCCCAGCACACCGCGGGCCGCGAACGCGGTGACGACCGGGTACAGCGAGGCCAGGACCGCCGCGACCGTGACCGGGCCGTGCCGGGCCGCCAGGTTGTACGTGCCGTTGGCGGCCACGTCGGCCAGCCCGACGAACGCCAGCGCGGGCAGCGCCCTGACCAGGCGCGCGCCCCGGGCGGGCAGCACGGCGCCGCCCCGCCGCGCCGCCGCCCACAGCGCGGCGCCGCCCACGGCCACGTTGCACAGCCGCTGCGTGAACAGCGCGAGGAACAGGCCGGTGAGCGTGGTCGCCGCCTCCGCCACCAGCGCGATGACCGTACCGAAGCTGAGGGCCGCGGTGAGCGACAGCAGCAGCGTGCGGCGGTGGACGGGGGCGCCGCCGAGCCGGGAGCCGCCGGCGAGCACCACTCCGGCCACCGCCACCGCGCTGCCCGCGGCCTGCGCCGGGCCGAGCCGCTCGCCCAGGGCGAGGCCGACCGCCACGGGCACCACCACGCTGCCGAGCGCCACCAGCGGCGAGACCAGGCCCATGGGGCCGATGGCCAGGGCCCGGTAGAAGCTCAGGATCGCCGTCGGGCCCAGGAATCCCGCCGCCACGGCGAACCACAGCCGCGGCCCCGCCTCCGACCAGCCCCCGGTGGCCAGCACCAGCGCGCCCAGCACCGCCGTCGCGAGCGCCTGCGAGGCGACGACCACGCTCAGCGCGGGGGCGCGCCGGGCGAGCAGGCCGCCGCCGAAGTCGGCCAGCCCCCACAGCAGGCTGGTGGCCAGGGCGAAGACAGCGAACACGGGCAGACCTCGTCGTACAGTGTGGGGACGCTTGACCGGCCCCACTGTAGTTCAGTCCATTGAACTAAGCCATTGAAAATATTGGACCTCACGTGACGGACCTCGACCAGCTCACGCAGTCGCTCGCCCGCAACCTCAAGAGCTGGCGGCACGAGCGCGGCTTCACCCTGGACGCCCTCGCCGCCCGCGCCGGAGTCAGCCGCGGCATGATCATCCAGATCGAGCAGGCCCGGACCAACCCCAGCGTCGGCACCACGGTCAAGCTGGCCGACGCGCTCGGCGTGAGCATCACCACGCTGCTGGACTACGAGCAGGGGCCGACGGTGCGGATCGTGCCCGCCGACCAGGCCGTACGCCTGTGGTCCACGGACGCGGGCAGCCACACCACGCTGCTGGCCGGGGCGGAGGCCGACGGCCCGCTGGAGATGTGGCACTGGCGGCTGATGCCCGGCGACGCCAGCGCCTCCGACCCGCACCCGCCGGGCACGACCGAGCTGTTGCACGTCACGGCGGGCGAGCTGACGCTGACCGTCGACGGGCGGGAGCACCGAGTGCCGGCCGGCTCCTCGGCCGTCTTCGAGGCCGGCGCGCCGCACGCCTACCGCAACGCCGGAAGCGAGCCGGTCGAGATGATCATGGCCGTGTCGGTGCCGCCCTCCCGCCCGCGCGAGCCGCGTCCGCCGCGGACCGCCCCGGCGTGACCCGCTGCCGCCCGCGCACCGACGGCATCGCGGGCGGCCGGCTGCTGTCCCCGGAGCAGTACGCCGAACTTCTGCGCAGCGACGCGGCCGCCGGCGGCTACACGGCCTGGGCGTCCACCGCTTCCGCACCTCCTGCGGTGCCACGGCCCCGGGCCGCAACGGAGAGGTCCACGGCTACCTCGCCATGGCCGCGACCACGCCCGGACCGCTCCCGGCGGGTCGTGTGGTCCGTCACCACCACGACCTTCCCGCTCGACGCCGGGCAGCCCGCGGCCGCCTCCCTCCAGCGGCTGCCGGACGCCGCGCTGTGCGCGTGACGCCGCGCCCGCGCCACGCGGCCCCGGCCCCGCGCGGGCCCGCGCCCGCCGGCTCGTAACATGACCGCATGAGTTCGCCGTTGGACGCCTTCGACGACATCCGCCCCGCCGTGGACCGCCTGGACCTGCTGACCGCGCCCGTCGCCGCCGCGCTGCGCGCCTGGCACGGCCCGGTGCCCGTCGAGCAGGTGCTGCACGTGGACACCGACCCGGCCCACGCGGACACGGCGGTGCTCGTGGAGACGTACGGCGGCCGGCTGCTGGAGCAGTCCGCCAACTGCGTGGTGGTCGCGGGCAAGCGCGCCGGCGAGGTCACCCTCGCCGCCTGCCTGGTCCTCGCGCACACCCGCGCGGACGTCAACGGGGCCGTGCGCCGCCACCTCGGTGCCCGCAAGGCGTCGTTCGCGCCCCGGGAGACGGCCATCGGCGCCACCGGCATGGAGTTCGGCGGCATCACGCCTATCGGCCTGCCGGCCGGCTGGCCGCTGCTGGTGGACGCGGCCGTCGCGGACACGCCGTACGTGCTCATCGGCAGCGGCAGCCGCCGCGGCAAGCTGATCGTGCCCGGCAAGGCGCTCGCCGAACTGCCGGGCGCCACGGTGCTGGAGGGGCTGGGCACCGCCGCCTGAGCCGGGCCGGCTTCAGACAGGCGGTCGTGACAGGTCCAGGGACAGGGCGATGGAGTGCTCGGCGAAGCCGAGACCGCGGTAGAGGCGTTCGGCCTCCGGCGTGGCGTGCAGGTCGACCCGGGTGACGCCCTGGCCGGCGAACCAGTCGAGCAGCGCCCGGGTCGTGGCACGGGCCAGGCCGCGGCCCCGGTAGCGCGGGTCGGTGCACACGTTGAAGACGAACCCGAACCGGCCCGCCGGGTGCCCGGGTGCGGGCAGCCGCTCCTCCACCCGGCCGACCGCGCGCGCCGCGAGGCGCGCGCCTCCCGGCTCGCCGTCCCCGTCGCCGTCCACGACGAACGCGGCCAGCCGCGGCCGGGGCTCGGCGAGCATCCGCCGCACCGCCTCCTCGGCGTCCCGCTCCCACGGGCCCGGCTGGTCGCGGCCGCTCATCGCCGCGAACATCAGGCGGCGCAGCCGCACCAGCTCGGCGGCGTCGGCGACGCGGGCAGGCCGAACAGGCCGGGGACACGGTATGTGGCTCACGCATCGAACGCTAGCGCACGGCGTCCGCCGTCCCAGCGCCTCGCACGAGCGGCCCCCGGGCCCCTGCGGCCGCCGAGCCAGGGCCGCACGCAGAGCCCGCCGGCCGGGCCGGTCAGCCCAGGCGCGGTATCTCGACGGCCGGACAGCGGTCCATCACCATGTCCACTCCCGCGGCCCGTGTGCGCGCGTACGCCGCCGGGTCGACCACGCCGAGCTGGAACCACACGGCCTTCGCGCCGATCGCCACCGCCTCGTCGGCGACCGCTCCCGCGAGCCGGGAGTTGACGAACACGTCGACCACGTCGACGGGGAAGGGAATGTCCGCCAGCGACGCGTAGCCCCGCTCGCCGTGGACCGTCTCGGCCGACGGGTGCACCGGGACGATCCGCTTGCCGTAGCGCTGGAGCACCCGCGCGACGCCGTAGGCGGCCCGCGCGTGGTTGCCCGACAGGCCGACCACCGCCCACGTGTCGCCCGTGCCGGTCAGAATCCGCCGGATCGTCTCCGCCTCGGCCCCCGGCCCGTCCGCGCCTGCCGCGCCCCTGCCCACTGTTCCTGTCGCGTCTGCCACGTCGGTCACCTCCACGCTGGTGCCAACCGCACGGTCACCGTCGCGATTCCCGCCCGCCGCGCGCCTCCCTTAGGGTGGCCGAGTGGGCGAGGGCTACCGGACGGTCGCACGCGCGGGCGTGCACGAGACCGAGATCAGCAGGTCGCGCTTCCTGTGCGCGATGGAGCCCGCCCCGACCGAGCGGCACGCGCGGGAGGTCATCCGGCGCGCCCGTGAGGAGCACCCCGCGGCCACCCACCACTGCTACGCGTACGTCATCGGCGCCGACGGCGCCGTGCGCAAGGCGAGCGACGACGGCGAGCCGGGCGGCACCGCCGGCGCGCCCATGCTCCAGATGCTGCTGCGCCGCGAGGTGCGGTACGTCGTGGCCGTCGTCACCCGCTACTACGGCGGCGTCAAGCTCGGCGCGGGCGGCCTGATCCGCGCCTACGGCGGGGTCGTCGGCGAGACGCTGGACCGGCTCGGCACCGTCACCCGGCAGCGGCTGCGGCTGGCGACCGTGACCGTCGCCCACGCGCGCGCCGGACGGCTGGAGAACGACCTGCGCGCGGCCGGTCACGAAGTGCGCGGCGTGCGGTACGCCGAGGCCGTCACCATCGAGCTGGGGCTGCCCGCCGCGAGCGTGGACGCCTTCCGCGGCTGGCTCGCCGACGCGACCGCGGGCACGGCCGCGCTGGACCTCGGCGACGAGGTGTACGGCGCGGCGTGACCCGCCGCCGCCTGCCCCGCCGAGGCGCGGCCGAAGCGACCCGGGACGGAGAGGCCCGAGGCGGAGACGGCCCGGGGGACCCTGAGCGGCACGAGCGGCGCGGCACGGACCCGGTCAGCGACGGCGACCACGACCCGGTCGGCGGCCGCCGGCCGGACCGCTGGTGCCCGGCCGGCGGCCCGGAGCGCGCGGCCACCCGGCACGGCCGCGCCCACGCCCCTGCCGAGCTGCTGCTCCCCGGAAGGCACCGGTCTGCGCGGGGAGCCGGCCGAAGCGGGCGGCGGGCCACCGGACCTGACGGCCCGGCACGGCTCGGACAGCCCGCCGCGACAGGCGCGGGAATACCGGGGGTGGTGCTCGTCCACGACGGCTGAGCCGGACGTGAAGGCCGCCCGGGTGCCGCGGCCGGACCGCAAGCCGTGATGAACGAGTCGTCCGGTGGGGGCTACGGTGGTACCCGGCCGGCCGCGCCTGCGGACGCCGTCGGCCGCCGGGCTGACGGGCCGCCGGGCCCTCGGCCGAGAGCACGCCTGGCGGCCGTCCCGGCCCGCCGGTCGTGCGGTGTCGGGCAGTGGGCCGTAGGGCCAGGGGGAGGGTCGCGCGGTGCGGGGCGGAGCGCTTCGGTGAGGATTCTGCACACCTCCGACTGGCACCTGGGCCGGTCCTTCCACCGGGTGGGCCTGCTCGACGCCCAGGCGCGGTTCGTCGACCACCTGGTCGCCACGGCCCGCGAGGAGCGCGTGGACGCCGTCGCCGTGGCGGGCGACGTGTACGACCGCGCGGTGCCGTCGCTGGCCGCCGTCGAACTCTTCGACGAGGCCCTGCACCGGCTCGCGGCGCTCGGCGTGCCCACGGTCCTGATCTCCGGCAACCACGACTCGCCGCGCCGCCTCGGCGTCGGCGCCGGCCTGATGGAGCGGGCCGGCGTGCACCTGCGCACCGACCCGGCCGGGTGCGGCACGCCCGTGGTACTCGCCGACGAGCACGGCGACGTCGCCCTGTACGGCCTGCCCTACCTCGAACCGGCCCTCGTGCGCGACACGCTGGGCGCCGAGCGCGCGGCCCACGCGGCGGTGCTGCGCGCCGCCATGGACCGGGTGCGCGCCGACCTCGCCACCCGCCGCCCCGGCACCCGCTCCGTGGTCCTCGCGCACGCCTGCGTCACCGGCGGCGCGGCCAGCGACAGCGAACGGGACATCTCCGTGGGCGGCGTGTCGTCGGTGCCCGCCGGCGTCTTCGCCGGCGTGGACTACGCCGCGCTCGGCCACCTGCACGGCTGCCAGGCCCTCACCGACCGGATCCGCTACTCCGGTTCGCCGCTCGCCTACTCCTTCTCCGAGGCCCGGCACCGCAAGTCGGTGTGGCTGGTCGACCTCGGCCCCGGCGGCGAGGTGGCCGCCGAGCGCGTCGACTGCCCGGTGCCGCGCCCGCTGGCCCGCCTCCGCGGCCGGCTGGAGGACCTGCTGACCGACCCGCGCCTGGCCCGGCACGAGGACGCCTGGCTGGAGGCCGTGCTCACCGACCCGGTGCGCCCGGCCGAGCCGATGGCCCGGCTCGCCCGCCGCTTCCCGCACGTACTCAGCCTCGTCTTCGATCCCGAAGGGCCCGCCGAGGACCCCTTCACCTCCTACGCGCGCCGGCTGCGCGGGCGCAGCGACCGGCAGATCGCCGAGGACTTCGTGGCCCACGTGCGCGGCGGGCGCGGCCCGGACGCCGCCGAGCGCGCCGTGCTGGGCGACGCGCTCGACACCGTACGGGCACGGGAGGCCGAGCCGTCCGGCCGACCGGGCCCGGCGGGCCCGCCGCCGCGCGCGGCGGACCGGCCGGCGGCCGCGCCGGAGAGCACGCGGTGAGGCTGCACCGGCTGGCCCTCACCGCTTTCGGGCCGTTCGCCGGCGCCCAGGAGATCGACTTCGACGAGCTGTCCGCCGCGGGCCTNCCTCACCGCTTTCGGGCCGTTCGCCGGCGCCCAGGAGATCGACTTCGACGAGCTGTCCGCCGCGGGCCTGTTCCTGCTGTGCGGGCCGACCGGCGCGGGCAAGACCTCCGTCCTGGACGCCGTCTGCTACGGGCTCTACGGCAGCCTGCCCGGCGCCCGGCAGGCCACCGGCCTGTCGCCGCGCAGCGACCACGCCGACCCGGGCACCCCCACCGAGGTCGTCCTCGACCTCACCGTCGCCGGCCGCCGGCTGGAGATCACCCGGCGGCCCGAGCAGTCCCGCCCCAAGAAACGGGGCACCGGCACCACCCGCGACAAGCCCGTCAGCCGCTTGCGCGAGTACGTCCCCGCCGACGGCACCTGGCGGGCGCTCAGCCACTCCCACCAGGAGGTCGGCGAGGAGGTCAGCGGGCTGCTGGGGCTGACCAAGGACCAGTTCTGCCAGGTCGTGCTGCTGCCCCAGGGGGACTTCGCGCGCTTCCTGCGCGCCGACGACCAGGCGCGCGGCAGACTGCTGGGCAGGCTGTTCGACACCGGCCGGTTCGCGGCGGTGGAGGAGCGGCTCGCCGAGCTGCGCCGCGCCGCCGAGAAGCAGGTCCTCGGCGCCGACGGCCGACTGCTCGCGCTCGCCCACCGCATCGCCCAGGCGGCCGGCCCGCGGACCGGCCCCGACGGCCCGCCGCCGGACGCCGCGGAGCCCGGCGACCCGGGCCTGGCCGACGCCGTCCTGGAGTGGGCCGCGCTCGCCCGAACCAGCGCCCGGGAGCGCCTGGACATCGCGGTCGCCGCGGTCCGCGCCGCCGAGGCGGCCCACTCCGCGGCGCAGCGGCACGCCGAC
>NZ_JAVSCF010000206.1:0-11867 GCF_031932565.1 Streptomyces sp. B1866 | reverse complement strand
CTGGCGGGGCGCGCCCTCCCGCGCGGGCGGGCCCGCGCGGGGCCCGCCGCGCGGGCCCCGGCCGGGCCACGGCGGAGTGCTGTCCCCAATCGCCGCGCGGAGGGGGGAGGATAGGACCATGCAGCCACGGAACATGTCCATGAGTGGAGTGGTCGACCTCGCCGCGGTGAAGGCGGCCGCGGAAGCCAAGCAGAAGGCGGAGCGCGCGCGGGCCGAGGCGGCCCGCGGCGGGACGTCCGCCGCCGCGCCCACGCGCCTGGTGTACGACGTCGACGAGGCGGGTTTTCAGCAGGACGTCCTCCAGCGGTCCACCGAGGTACCGGTCGTCATCGACTTCTGGGCCGAGTGGTGCGAGCCGTGCAAGCAGCTCGGCCCGGTGCTGGAGAAGCTGGCGCGCGAGTACGCGGGCGCGTTCGTGCTCGCCAAGATCGACGTCGACGCCAACCAGCTGCTCTTCCAGCAGTTCGGCGTGCAGGGCATCCCGGCCGTCTTCGCGGTCGTCGCGGGCCAGCCGGTACCGCTGTTCCAGGGCGCGGCGCCCGAGGCGCAGGTGCGGCAGGTGCTCGACCAGCTGATCCAGGCGGCCGAGCGGCAGTTCGGCATCGTCGGCGCCCGGGTCGAGCCGGGCGCCGAGGACGAGCCGGAGGCGGAGCAGGCGGCTCCGGCGCGGCCCGCCACGCCGTACGACAGCGCGCTGGCCGCCGCGCACGAGGCGCTGGACTCCGGCGACCTCGGCGGTGCGGTGCAGGCGTACCGCAACGTGCTGTCCGACGACCCGGGCAACGCGGAGGCGAAGGTCGGCCTGGCCCAGGCGGAGCTGCTGCAGCGGGTCCGCGGCGCGGACCCGCAGGCGGTGCGCGAGGCGGCCGCGAAGGACCCGGCGGACGTGGCGGCCCAGGTGGCCGCGGCCGACCTGGAGCTGGTGGGCGGCCACGTGGCGGACGCCTTCGGGCGGCTGGTGGAGACGGTGCGGCGGACGGCGGGCGAGGACCGGGAGGCGGCCCGGGTCCGGCTGCTGGAGCTGTTCGAGGTGGTCGGTCCCGAGGACCCGCGTGTGGCCGCGGCGCGCAGTGCCCTGGCACGTGTTCTCTTCTGACGTTTCCCGGGCTCAAACAATTCGGCGGCCGCGTTTTACCAAAACTTGGCAAACGCGGCCGCTGTCACGAGGAGTGACCAAAACTCGGGCTTTGGTCCGCTTTTGGCGTGACAGATCCCTTTGTTTCCGGGCGGAGAGTGACGACCGTCCGTGCCCGGTTTCCTGCGTGTCGCCGTGGTTCGGTTATTCGTCCGTTACTCACTGGTAACGAACCCCTTGTGCCCCGGCCGGGAATGGACCACGATCGGCCAAGCCCAGGTCTGTTTTCTGCTGTCCGGCGACCGGTCGGTGCGTGGGGAGAGCGGGCGGCGGGCAGGCCGGTGTGCGTACGGGCGCCGGCCGCGGACAGGGGGGTCTCCGCTCCTGGGCGGAGCCTGTCCGAGGGGTCGCGCGGAGGGCGCGGCCGGTGGTGTCGCTCGGGGGTGATCGCCGTGTTTCGGGCACGATGGGCGGTTCGAGACTTTTGGCGCTCTCCTCCCCGAGGACGTAGCACTTCTCCCATCCCAGGTTCGGGGCTTCGCGGCCCCAGCCGGAGATGTACGTCCGAGAAGGAGGAAAGTCATGGAGTCTCTGGCTCGCGGCGGGACCAGATGGCGGCGCTTCGCCGTCGTCATGGTGCCCAGCGTGGCCGCGACGGCCGCCATCGGCGTCGCCCTGTCCCAGGGTGCGCTCGCGGCCTCGTTCAGCGTGTCCGGGCAGCAGTTCAAGGTCCGGGTGGACCGGCTGGAGGGTGAGGGTTTCGTCCAGTACGGGGCGATCGACGCGCAGCACGGCGGCAAGACCGTCCCGGTGGCGGTCTCCGGGTTCGACACCGCCCGGCTCAAGGGCCTGTGCCAGTCCGTCGTCGTCCCCGTTCCGCTGTTCGGTGACGTCACACTGAAGCTGAAGGCGGGCAACGACGGCAAGACGGTCGAGGCCAAGAACCTGTACACCGATCTCGACCAGCTCGACGGCGACGCCACGTTCCACGAGATCAACATCGGCGTGGCGGCGGGGGACACCACCAAGGGCCCGGGCGTGAAGCACGGGGACCGGACCGACCCCGGCTCCTTCGCCCAGGAGGCCGACTCGGTCACGCTGACCGACGTCAAGCAGGTGGCGTGGGCGACCAGCGCCGGCACCTTCAAGCTCGCCGGCCTGTCGATGGGGGTCAGCAAGGGCAAGGACGAGTGCTTCTGAGGCGCTGAGCGGGTGGGGGGCCGACCGCGCGGTGCCCCTCACCCCGCACCGTGCCCGCGACGCGGCACGTCGGCGGTGCCGTACCCGTCCGCGACCGAGGAAAGACCGCAGCCGAGGAAAGACCGATCGAACCGATCGGCAGGCCAGGGGAGCCGTTTTTCATGAGTGCCAAGTCGCCGGGGCCACGTGACGACGTCATCAGCCGGTGGCGCTTGACCTTCAGAGCGTGGCGCTGGCAGCGCCCGTTCTGGGCCGGGCTGCTGACCATACTGGCCGGGCTGCCGATCATGTACTTCCCGTACGCCAACCTCACCATGGGGCAGCTCACCATCCGGATGTCGACCACGGCCGGCTCCGGCTCCCTCATCATCGGCGTCCTGCTGATCGTGCTGGGCCTGAGCATGTGGTTCCAGCCCATGGTGCGGGTCTTCGCCGGCGTCGCCACCATCATGCTCGGCCTGGTCTCCCTGGTCGTCTCCAACTTCGGCGGCTTCTTCGCGGGCTTCCTGCTCGCCCTCTTCGGCGGCGGCATGGGCGTCGCCTGGGCGCCCGGCGAGGCGCCCGCCGCCCAGCCCGCGGAGCATCCCGGCCCCGGGCCGGAGCCGCCCGCCGACGAGGGCGGGGACGGCACCGCCGGACCCGCGCCGGAACCCGCAGCCACCGGGGGGGTCGCGCTGGAGCAGGACGCCACGAAGGGGAGGCACCGTGCCGGGTGACGAGGAGCGGGCGGACGCCGCGACCCCACGCCGGCCGAAGGCCGGACCGCGCCACGCGGCCCCGAGGAAGTCGGTGCTCGGCCGCCTCCACGTGCCCGCGGGCAAGGCCATGGCGATCGCCGCCATGCCCACGGCCATCCTCATGGGCATGGGCCTCACCCCGCAGCTCGCCCGGGCGAGCGCGGGCGACCAGGACCAGTTCAAGCCCGGCCCGTGCGTGACCCAGCCGGACGGCACGCCGAGCCCCGAGCCCACGCCCGACCCCTCGGCCGCCGCCGGGAAGGCGGCGCGGGCCGGCGCGGCGGACGGCGGCAGCGGCGGCACGCCGGCCCCGAGCCCGTCGCCGCGCGCGGCCGCGCGGGAGTCCGGGCAGGCAGGGGACGGCGGCGCCGGGGCCGGCGCCGGGGCCGGGGCAGGGGAGGCCGGCGCGACCGGTCCGGCGCCGAGCGCGTCCAGGGCCCCGAAGACCGGCCTGGAGGCCACCGCGCGGCCGTCGGCCTCTCCCGGCACCGGCCCGGCGGCCGCCCCGTCGGACGGCCAGGGCGTGCTCGACCTCCTCGACCCGCTGGGCCTGAAGCGGACGCTCACGGAGCTGCTCACCGGGGGCCAGGGCGGCGGCACGCCCGCGCCCCGGCCCTCCGCGTCGCCGAGCCCGTCGGCCACCGCCCCGGCGCCCGCGAGCCCGGCCCCCGGCCCCTCCTCCGCCGGAACCGGCCCGTCCGGCACGCCGCCCGCCCAGGACGCCCAGGGCGGCAGGGACGCCCAGGACGCCGACGGCCCGTCCGGCAACCCGGCGGGGAAGGCCGGCGGCAGCCCCGCCCCGGCAGCCTCCTCCGCGCCCGCCGCGCCGGAGCCGTCCGCGTCCCCCTCGGCAGCCGCTGACGGCGCGGACGGCGGGGACGGCGGGGACCTCCAGCCCTACCCGTGCCCGACCTTCGACGCCGAGGCGTACGCGAACGCCGAGGAGGAGCCCACCGCGAGCCTGCTGCCGAACGACCCGTGGACGCTGGAGTGCTCCGTGCTGACCCTGCACGGGCTGAAGTACCACGGCATCGTGCAGGTCAAGCAGTACAGCGGGGAGCTCAAGCGGGTGCTGAAGTTCACCGCGTCGGCCGTCGACATCAGGGACCTGCACCAGAGCACGGTCGGCGCGGGCGGCGGGACCACGCACGTCAAGGCCCGCCCGGGCAGTGTCTCCACGTTCCGCGACGGAACGGTCACCATGTACACCGAGGAGCTGAAGGGCAACCTGCTCGGGCTCATCCCGGTCACCTTCAGCCCGAAGACCCCGCCGCCGCTGAACCTCAGCGAGGTGTTCTTCACCAGCGTCACCGTGCGGCAGGCGGGCCAGTTCGGTGGTGAGTTGACCATTCCGGGTATGCATCTCTATCAGACCGGGGAATAAACCGGTCAGACCCGAAAGCCCGTCCGGGAGCCGCAGAAGAGGCGGTGGGCCGCCCCCTTACGACCAGGGGGACGGCCCACCGCCTCTTCGATCTCCCGCACCAGGCCCCTGGCCTGCCGGGACTCCCGTACGGGGCCTACGACTCCTCGCCGCCCAGGTGGTGCACCCGGACCATGTTCGTGGTGCCGGCCAGGCCGGGCGGCGAACCGGCCGTAATGATCATGATGTCGCCCTCGGAGTAGCGGCCCAGCTTCAGCACCTCGGCGTCCACCAGGTCCACCATCGCGTCGGTGTTCTCCACCCACGGCACCACGAACGACTCCACGCCCCAGGTCAGCGACAGCTGGTTGCGCGTGGCGGCATCCGTGGTGAACGCCAGGATCGGCTGCTGGGCGCGGTAGCGGGACAGCCGGCGCGCGGTGTCGCCGGACTTGGTGAAGGCCACCAGCGACGCGGCACCGAGGAAGTCGGCGATCTCGCAGGCCGCGCGGGCCACCGAGCCGCCCTGGGTACGGGGCTTCTTGCCCGGCACCAGCGGCTGGAGCCCGCGCGAGAGCAGCTCCTTCTCGGCCGCCTCCACGATGCGGGACATCGTCTTGACCGTCTCCACCGGATAGGCGCCCACCGACGACTCGGCGGAGAGCATCACCGCGTCCGCGCCGTCCAGGATCGCGTTGGCCACGTCGGACGCCTCGGCGCGGGTCGGCCGCGAGTTGGTGATCATGGACTCCATCATCTGGGTCGCGACGATCACCGGCTTGGCGTTGCGGCGACACAGCTCGATGAGGCGCTTCTGCACCATCGGGACCTTCTCCAGCGGGTACTCCACGGCCAGGTCGCCGCGGGCCACCATCACCCCGTCGAAGGCCGCCACGACCTCGTCCATGTTGGCGACGGCCTGCGGCTTCTCCACCTTCGCGATCACCGGGACGCGGCGGCCCACCTCGTCCATGACCCGGTGCACGTCCCGCACGTCCGAGGCGTCCCGGACGAAGGACAGCGCCACCATGTCGCACCCCAGCTTCAGGGCGAACCGCAGGTCCCGGACGTCCTTCTCGGACAGCGCCGGCACGTTGACGGCCACGCCGGGCAGGTTGATGCCCTTGTGGTCGGAGATCACGCCGCCCTCGATGACGATGCACCGCACGCGCGGGCCGTCCACCTCGATCACCTGGAGCGCCACGTTGCCGTCGTTGATCAGGATCGTCTCGCCCTTGGACACGTCGCCGGGCAGGCCCTTGTACGTGGTGCCGCAGATCGTCCGGTCGCCCTGCACGTCCTCGGTGGTGATGGTGAACTCGTCGCCCCGGTGCAGCTCCACGGGTCCGTCCGCGAAGGTCTCCAGGCGGATCTTCGGGCCCTGGAGGTCGACCAGCACGCCCACCGCGCGGCCGGTCTCCTCCGACACCTTGCGGACGCGGTGGTAGCGCTCCTCGTGCTCCGGGTGGCTGCCGTGGCTCATGTTGAAGCGGGCCACGTTCATCCCGGCCTCGACCAGCGTCTTGAGCTGGTCGTAGGAGTCGACGGCGGGACCCAGGGTGCAGACAATCTTTGAACGGCGCATGGGGCGGATCCTATCGGTTTGTTTCGAGGCGGAATATTCAAAGCCGTGCGGGACGGGCCGTGCGGGACCAGGGGTGCTGACGGGCCGTAGGAGCCGGTACGAGCCGTACGACCGGCCCGTACGAGCGGTGCCGAGCCGTACGGGCCGGGCCGCGCGCCCGGCCGCAGCCCGCTCAGGCCCGTACCAGGGCGTAGGTCTGGCTCGCGATCTCCAGCTCCTCGTCGGTCGGCACCACGGCCACCGCCACCCGGCTGGTCTCCGCCGAGATCAGCCGCGCCGCCGAGCCGCGCACCGCGTTGCGCACCGCGTCCACCTCGATGCCCAGCGCGGTCAGGTCCGCGAGCGCCGCCGCCCGCACCGCCGGGGAGTTCTCGCCGACCCCGGCCGTGAACGCGACGGCGTCCACCCGCCCGAGCACCGCGGTGTACGCGCCCACATACTTCCGCAATCGGTGGACGTACACGTCGAAAGCCAGCCGCGCGGCAGGATCCTGTTCCGCCATGCGGCGCCCGATCTCCCGCATGTCGTTGTCCCCGCACAGCCCGAGCAGCCCGCTGCGCTTGTTCAGCAGGGTGTCGATCTCGTCGGCCGACATGCCGCCCACGCGCGCGAGCAGCAGCACCACGGCCGGGTCCAGGTCGCCCGACCGCGTGCCCATCACCAGGCCCTCCAGCGGGGTCAGGCCCATGGAGGTGTCCACGCACACCCCGCCGCGCACCGCCGACGCGCTCGCGCCGTTTCCAAGATGCAAGACGATCACGTTGACGTCCGCCGGCTCGGCGCCCAGCAGTCTCGCGGTCTCCCGCGAGACGTACGCGTGCGAGGTGCCGTGGAAGCCGTAGCGCCGCACGCCGAACCGGTCGGCGGTCGCCGTGTCGATCGCGTACCGCGCGGCGGCCTCCGGGATCGTGGCGTGGAAGGCCGTGTCGAAGACCGCGACCTGCGGCAGGTCGGGGCGCAGCGCGCGGGCGACCCTGATGCCGGTGAGGTTGGCCGGGTTGTGCAGCGGCGCCAGCGGGACCAGCTTCTCGACCTCGGCCAGCACCTCGTCGGTGACCAGCACCGGCTCGGTGAACCGGGTGCCGCCGTGCACCACCCGGTGGCCGATCGCGGCCAGCCGCGGCGAGTGCAGGCCCAGGTCCCGGGCGTCCAGTTCGGCGGCGACGCGCTTGAGGGCCTCGGTGTGGTCGGCGACCTCGCCCTCGCCGACGCGCTCCACGTTGCCCGAGGCGAGCCGGGAACCGTCGGCCATGTCCAGCAGCTGGTACTTCACCGACGAGGAGCCGGAGTTGAGGACGAGGACCCGGGTGGCGGTGGCGTTCACGCGTGTCACGCTTCCTGTGCGGCGGGGTGTGCGGCGGGGTGTGCGGTGGGGGTGTTCTGGCCGGGGCGGGGTACGGGCGCGGCGGGCGCCGGTCCCGGGGTGTCCGGGCCGGGGGTGGCCGGGCCCGGGCCGGCGGGCCGCTCGCCCTGCGCCTGGATGGCGGTGATCGCGACGGTGTTGACGATGTCCTGGACGAGTGCCCCGCGCGAGAGGTCGTTCACCGGCTTGCGCAGGCCCTGGAGCACCGGCCCGACCGCCACCGCGCCCGCCGAGCGCTGCACCGCCTTGTAGGTGTTGTTGCCCGTGTTGAGGTCCGGGAAGATCAGCACGGTGGCCCGGCCGGCGACGTGCGAACCCGGCAACTTGGTGGCCGCCACCGCCGCGTCCACCGCCGCGTCGTACTGGATCGGCCCCTCCACCAGCAGGTCCGGGCGGCGCTCGCGGACCAGGGCGGTGGCCTTGCGCACCTTCTCGACGTCCGCGCCGCTGCCGGAGTCGCCGGTGGAGTACGACAGCATCGCGACGCGCGGCTCGACGCCGAACTGCGCGGCGGTCGCCGCCGACTGGATGGCGATGTCGGCCAGCTGCCNGGTCGCCGCCGACTGGATGGCGATGTCGGCCAGCTGCCGCTCGTCCGGGTCGGGGTTGACCGCGCAGTCGCCGTACACCAGCACCCGGTCCGCCAGGCACATGAAGAACACCGACGAGACGATCTCGGCGCCCGGCGCGGTCCTGATCAGCTCGAAGGCCGGGCGGATGGTGGCGGCGGTGGAGTGCGCCGCGCCCGACACCATGCCGTCGGCCAGGCCCTCGGCCACCATCAGCGTGCCGAAGTACGACACGTCGGCGACCACGTCGTAGGCCAGCTCCTCGGTGACGCCCTTGTGCGCGCGGGCACGCGCGTACCTGTGCGCGAACCGCTCGCGCAGCGGCGAGGACGCCGGGTCGACCAGCTGCGCCCCGCCCAGCTCGATGCCCAGCTCGGCGGCGCGGCGGCGGATCGCCGCCTCCTCGCCCAGCAGCGTCAGGTCGCACACGTCCCGGCGCAGCAGCACGTCGGCGGCGCGCAGCACCCGCTCCTCGGTGCCCTCCGGCAGCACCACGCGGCGGCGCAGCGCGCGGGACCGGTCGATCAGCTCGTGCTCGAACATCATCGGGGTGACCCGGGCGGAGCGGGCGACGGAGATGCGCTCGGTCAGCGCGGCGGTGTCCACGTGCCGCTCGAACAGCCCGAGCGCGGTCTCCGCCTTGCGCGGCGTGCCCGCCGTCAGCTTGCCCTCCAGCGTGGACAGCTCGGCCGCGGTCGGGAAGCTGCCGCCGGGCACCGCGAGCACCGGCGTGCCGGGCGCCAGCCGGGTCGCCAGCGCCATCACGTCCGGGCCCGGGTGCTCGCCGAGGGTGAGCACCAGGCCCGCGATGGGCGGTGCCCCCGCGCTGTGCGCTGCCAGCGACCCGATGACCAGGTCGGCCCGGTCGCCCGGGGTCACCACCATGCAGCCTTCGGTCAGGGCGGCCAGGAAGCGCGGCAGCGTCGCGCCGCCGAAGACGAAGTTCCGTACGTCCCGGGTGAGCCCGGCGCTGTCGCCGAGCAGCACCTCGGCGTCCAGGGCCCGTACGACCTGGTCCACGGTGGGCGCGGACAGGGACGGGTCCTCGGGCAGCGCGTAGCAGGGCACCGGCAGTTTGGCGGCGAGCGCCCCGGCGACGGCCTCGCGGTCCTCGGGCGCGACCCGGTTCACCACGACGGCCACCACATCGCAGCCCAGCGCCCGGTAGGCGCGGTGGGCGTTGTGCGCCTCGGCGCGCAGCACGTCCGCGGGCTGGTTCTGGCCGCCGACGACGGCGACCACCGAGGCGCCGAACTCGTTGGCCAGCCGGGCGTTGAGCGCCAGCTCGTCGGCGAGGTTGGTGGCCCGGTAGTCGCTGCCGAGGACCAGGACGTACTCGTGCGCGCGGGCCACCTCGTGGAAGCGGTCCACCAGGTGGGACACGAGTTCGTCGGTGCCCCGCTCGGCCTGGAGCGCGACGGCCTCCTCATAAGAGGTGCCCAGCGCGGTCCCGGGCGGCTGGGTCAGCCGGTAGCGGGACCGCAGCAGGTCGAACAGGCCGTCGGGCCGGTCGTGCACCAGCGGGCGGAAGACCCCGACGCGGTCCACGTGGCGGGTCAGCAGCTCCATGACCCCCAGCTCCACGACCTGGCGGCCGTCGCCGCGGTCGACTCCGGTGATGTACACACTGCGCGTCACGCCTGCTCTCCGATCCTCGTGGGGTTTTGCCGTGCGGGTGGGGCGGCCGGCGGCCTGCCGGGGCCGGGCGGTCCGCCGGCCGCGCCTGTCTGCCGGTCCGCCGGTCCGTAAAACCGGCCGCCGCGGGCCCGGTGGAAATCCCGCCGAAGGCCCGAATCCTGCGAAGGAGAAAATGTAGAGAGAGATAGAGCGAGAAGTTATACGGAACTGCTGTGTCCTCTTGACAACACGTACCGCCGAGAATACGGGGCCGTCCTTGGGCGGTACGCGGCACCCCGCCGCCCGTGAAACAATCGGACCGGCTCACACGTACCCAGCAGGGAGCAGGGGAGACACCGCACGATGCGCATCGGAGTGCTCACCGCCGGGGGCGACTGTCCCGGCCTCAACGCCGTGATCCGGTCGGTCGTCCACCGGGCGGTCGCCGACCACGGCGACGAGGTGATCGGCTTCGAGGACGGCTTCCGGGGGCTGCTGGAGGGCCGGCACCGCAAGCTGGACCTCGACGCGGTGAGCGGCATCCTGGCCCGCGGCGGCACGATCCTCGGCTCCTCCCGGCTGGAGCGGGCCCGGCTGCGCGAGGCGTGCGAGACGTCCAAGGAGTTCGCCCGCGACTACGGCATCGACGTGCTGATCCCCATCGGCGGCGAGGGCACCCTCACGGCCGCCCGCATGCTCTCCGACAGCGGGCTGCCGGTGGTCGGCGTGCCCAAGACCATCGACAACGACATCTCCTCCACCGACCGCACCTTCGGCTTCGACACCGCCGTCGGCGTCGCCACCGAGGCCATCGACCGGCTGAAGACCACCGCCGAGTCCCACCAGCGGGTCATGGTCGTGGAGGTCATGGGCCGGCACGCGGGCTGGATCGCGCTGGAGTCCGGCATGGCGGGCGGCGCGCACGGCATCTGCCTGCCGGAGCGGCCGTTCCAGGTGGACGACCTGGTGCGGATGGTCGAGGAGCGGTTCGCGCGCGGCAAGAAGTTCGCCGTCATCTGCGTGGCCGAGGGCGCGCACCCCGCCGAGGGCGCCATGGACTACCAGAAGGGCGCCATCGACCAGTACGGGCACGAGCGCTTCGCGGGCATCGGCAACCGCCTCGCCGCCGAGCTGGAGCGCCGGCTCGGCAAGGAGGCCCGCCCGGTCATCCTCGGGCACGTGCAGCGCGGCGGCACTCCGACCGCGTACGACCGGGTGCTGGCCACCCGGTTCGGCTGGCACGCCGTGGAGGCCGCCCACCGCGGCGACTACGGCATGATGACCGCGCTGAGCGGCACGGACATCCACATGGTGCCGCTCGCCGAGGCCGTCACCGAGCTGAAGACCGTGCCGGTGTCGCGCATGGACGAGGCCGAGTCGGTCTTCTGAGGCGCCCTCGCCCCCTGGGCCGTCGGCTCGTCCCGGCCGCCGGTCCTTCGTGGCCGCCGGTCCTCCCCGCCCGTCCCGGTCGCTGGTTCCTCCGCCCGGGCCCGGCGGCCGGGCCCGGGCGGTGACGTCCGGCGGCCGGGCGGCCATGGCACTCCCGCCCGCTCCCGGGCCTCCGCACGTCTTCTGCGGCCGGGACGCGTCAAACAGGTGTACAGGGGCGCGCACCGGCGCTCGGCGCTCCAAGGGGGCGCGCGGGAGCGTCCACGGCGGCTCGGGCGACATCATTCCCGTATGACCGTATGGCTAGTGACTGGCTGGTGACCATACGGCGTGGTGCGGGGCCGACCCAGCGCGTGCCGGGGACTCGAAGGAGCGGCGGCGAATGGCGAAGATCCGGCCGTGGACGCGTCGGCCGGCCCGGCGCCTGGTGCGCGGCGCGGTCGCCGGGGCCCTGGCGATGGCCGCTCTGACCGCGGCGGCCTCGTGGTTCTCCGGCAGCGACGAGCGCGCGCTGGACGGGGCCTGCGGCGGCGCGCTCGCCGTCGGCGCGGTGCGCGCCGTGCTCGGCGGCGGCGAGGTCGGCGTGCGCGACCGCACCACCGGCACCTTCGGCGGCGGCCGGCCCGGCACGCTGTCCGCCTGGTGCCAGGTGTCCGCGGGCCGGGAGCGCGTCGAGGTGACCGTCTCCGGAGCGCCCCGCCCCGCGCGCGAGCACGGCCTGGGCGCCCTGTACCCGCCCGTGCCCACGCGCGTCACCCTGCCGGTGCCGCTAGGCCAGGGCTGGGCCGGCCTGCTCGCCACCGACCGGGCGCGGCCCGGCGGCCCGCCGGACGGCGAGACGTTCGCCGCCGTGCACCTCGCCTGCGCGCGCGGCCTGGGGAGTCTGCTGGTCACCAGCAGGTCCGTGGTCCCCGGAGGGCCCGCGCCCGGTGGCGGCGCGCCGGGCGGCCCGCCCGCGCGCGCCGCCCG
>NZ_JAVSCF010000205.1:0-11905 GCF_031932565.1 Streptomyces sp. B1866 | reverse complement strand
CCGCCGCCGCGGCCGACGGGACGGCCAGGCGGACGGCCGACGGCACGCCCGACCCGTACGGCACCCTCAGCGCCCGCTGGCGCGCGCTGCTCCTCGGCGGCGGCTTCGACCCGGCCCGCCCGCCGTTCGCGGCGCGCCTGGCCGCTCTCGGGGACACCGCCCGGCGCCACCGGGCCGCCATGGCCCCGGCCGCCGGGTCGCTGTGGCCCGACCTGCCGCTGACCCGCTCCGCCTCGATCACCGCCGGCTACGCGCGGCTGAGCACCATCGCCCAGGCGGTGTGCCGGCCCGGCACCGGATTGACCGGCGACCCGGCGGCCGCCGCGGACGTGGCCGCGGGCCTGGACCACCTCGGCCGCCACGCCTACCACCCGTCCGCCGAGCCGGCCGGCAACTGGTGGGACTTCCAGATCGGCGCCCCCCAGGCGCTCCTGGACTGCTGCGCCCTGCTGGGCGGACTGCTGCCCGCCGACCGGCTCGGCGCCCACCTCGCCGCCGTCGACCACTTCGTGCCCGACGCGGCCGTCGGCGACTACAGCGGGACCAGCACGGGCGCCAACCGGGTGGACCTGTGCCGGGTGCTCGCGCTGCGCGGCGTGCTCGGCCGCGATCCGGGCAAGCTCGCCCTGGCCCGCGACGCGCTCACCCCCGTGTTCGCGTACGTCACCGACGGCGACGGGCTGTACGCCGACGGCTCGTTCGTCCAGCACGGCCACGTCGCCTACACCGGCTCGTACGGCGCCGTGCTGCTGGAGGGGGTCGCCCGCCTGCTGGTCCTGCTGCGCGGCACGCCCTGGGCCGTGACGACGCCCGCGCGGCGGCACCTCTTCGACGCCGTGCGGCACGCCTACGCCCCGTTCGTCCACAACGGCCTGGTCATGGACGTCGTCGCCGGACGCGCCGCCAGCCGCGGCGTGCGGGCCGACGACCCGCTGCGCGTCCAGGCCGACGACCACCTGCGCGGCCACGGCCTCATCGCGTCCGTGCTGCTGCTCGCCGAGGCCGCGGACCCGGCCGACCGCGCCGCCTGGCGGCGGATGGCCAAGGGCTGGCTGGAACGCGACCGGTACCGCCCGCCCGCGGACGACCCGGCCCTCGGCATCGCCCCGCTCGCCCGGCTGTGCGCGCTGCTGGCGGACCCCGCCGTCGCCGCCGCGCCCGAACCGGTGGGGCACCGGCTCTTCCCCGCCATGGCCCGGGCCGTGCACCGGCGGCCCGGATGGACCGCGGCGCTCAGCATGGCCTCCCACCGGATCGCCCACTACGAGCACGGCAACGGCGAGAACCCGCGCGGCTGGCACACCGGCAGCGGCATGCTGTGCTGGTGGGCCGACGGCGCGGGCGACGGCCCGTACACCGACGCCTTCTGGCCCACCGCCGACCCCTACCGGCTGCCCGGCACCACCGTCTCCGCCCGGCGGCTCGCCGACGGCGCGGGCGGCGCCTGGGGCGCCTGCCGGCCCGACGCGCGGTGGGTCGGCGGCGTCACCGACGGCACGTACGCGGCGGTCGGCCAGGACCTGCGCGGCCTGGAGAGCACGCTGACGGCCAGGAAGGCGTGGTTCTTCCTGGACGACGCCGTGGTCTGCCTCACCGCGGCCGTCAGCGCGGCCGACGGCGCCGCCGTGGAGACCGTGGTGGACCACCGCGACCTCGGCGCCGGCGGCCCGCGGGCGCTCACCGTCGACGGCGCGGACCAGCCCGCCGCCTGGGGCCGGACCCTGCGGTTCCGCGGCGCCCGCTGGGCGCACGTCGCGGATACGGCCGGCTACGTCCTCCTCGACGGGACCGCCCTGCACGCGCTGCGCGAGACGCGCACCGGCCGGTGGCGCGACATCAACACCGCGGGCAGCCCGGAGCCCGTCACCCGCTGCTACCTGACGCTGTACGTCGACCACGGCACCGACCCGCGCTCCGGCCGCTGCGCCTACGCGCTCCTGCCCGGCGCGAGCCGCGCCGCCACCGCCGCCCGCGCCGCCGACCCGCGCTGGGTGACGCTGCTGGCCAACACCGGCGACCGGCAGGGCGTGCGGGCGCCCGCGCTGGGCCTGACCGCCGTCGCCTTCTGGACGGCCGGCGCGGCCGGACCGCTCGCCGCGAGCGGTCCGGCCGCGGTGCTCCTGCGCGTGCGCGGCCGCACCGCGGCGCTGTACGTCGCCGACCCGACCTGCGCGGGCACGGCCGTGGACGTCACCTGGGCGCACCCCGTACGCGCCGTCCTGCGGGCCGACCCGGGCGTCACCGTGCTGGGCACCGGGCCCGCCCTGCGGCTGCGGGTCGCCGTCGCGGGCGCGGCGGGCGCCTCGCTCGGCTGCGAGGTCGCCCTGATGGACGGGCCGGGGCACCGACCGGGGCGGCGACGGCCGAGCAGCGGGTAGGGCGCCCTCCCACGCCGTCTCCCCGGGGACATCGCCGGAAACGATTGTCGTTTAAAAAAAGCGAGGTTAGGCTTGCCTTACTTTCTGAGGGGCCGGGACGGGGCCGGGCCGCCGAGCGCTCCCGTCCCCGTCCGGGCATCCCGTGCGCGACCGGAGACAACCGCGACAGTCCGCGAAGAGGACCGCGAAGGAAGGGAGCCGCACCATGACACAGGACCAGGCCGCGAACGCCCCCGGGCCGACCGACCGGACGGAGCTGTTCCGGCTCGTGTTCGGGCAGATGGCCGCCCACACGCTGCGCGCCGCCACCAAGCTCGGCCTCGTCGACCTGCTCGGCGACGGCGAGGCAGCGGCCGAGGACCTGGCCGGGGACCTGGGCACCCACCCGCAGGCCACCTACCGCCTGCTGCGCGCCCTGGCGGGCCTGGGCCTGCTGGCCGAGCGCCGCCCCGGCGTCTTCGCCGCCACGCCCAAGGGCCTGCTGCTGAGCGGGAAGCAGCCCGGCTCCATGGCCTCGCTCGTGTCGATGTTCACCGACCCCGCCATGCTCCGCGGCTGGGAGCACCTGGCGGACAGCGTGCGCACCGGTACGACGTCCTTCGACACCGTCTTCGGCACCGACTTCTTCTCCCACCTGAGGCGGAACCCGGAGCTGTCCGCCGAGTTCAACGCCGCGATGAGCCAGGCGACGCACGCCGTGGCGGCCGCCCTGCCCGGCGCGTACGACTTCGGCCGGTTCGCCGCGGCCGTGGACGTCGGCGGCGGCGACGGCACGCTGCTCGCCGCCGTCCTGCGGGCCGTCCCGGCGCTGCGCGGCGTGGTGTACGACACCGAGGAGGGGCTGGCGCAGGCCGCGGACACCTTCGACGCGGCCGGGGTGGCGGACCGGGCCGCCACCGTGGCCGGCGACTTCTTCACCTCCGTGCCCCCGGGCGGCGACCTGTACCTCCTCAAGAGCGTCATCCACGACTGGAACGACGAGGACTGCACCGGCATCCTCCGGCGCTGCCGGGAGGCGCTGCCGCCGCACGGGCGGGTGCTGATCGTCGAGCCGGTGCTGCCGCCCACCGTGGACCCGGACCGGATCGCACTGACCTACCTCAGCGACCTGAACATGCTGGTCAACGTGGGCGGCCGGGAGCGGACCGCCGCGGACTTCGCCGCCCTGTGCCGGGCGGCCGGGCTGACCGAGCCGGTCGTCACGCCCCTGCCCGCGCCGCTCGCCTTCTGCCTGATCGAGGCCGCCCCGGCGGCGTGACGGCCCGTACGCCGCCGCCCCGGGACCGGCGGGGCGGCGGCGCGGCGGCTTCAGGGGCGGCGCGGCGCCCGGGCCGTACGGCACCAGTGCGTACGGCCCCGGAGGGCGCGGCCGTCAGGGCATGACCAGCACCGGTTTGACCACGTGCCCGCCCGCCGCGGCCGCCGCGGCCTCCTCGACCGCCGCCAGCGGGAACGGGCGCACGATGCGGTCCACCGGCAGCCGCCCGGCCCGGTACAGGTCGACCAGGGCGGGGATGAACCGGCGCGGCACGGCGCCGCCCTGGTTCACCCCGACGATCCGCGGCCCCCGGTCGAGCATCCTCGGCACGTCGAACCGCGCCTCGGTCCCCGCCGGCGGCGCCCCGACCACCGCGCACGTCCCGCCGACCGCGAGCGCGTCCACGGCCTGCCGCAGCACGTCCGGCAGTCCGCTGGTCTCCAGCGCGCACGCCACGCCCGCGCCGCCGGTCAGCCCCGCCAGCTCCGCCGCCGGGTCCCGCGCGCCCGGGTCGACCACGTCCGTGGCGCCCAGCTCGCGCGCCAGCTCCCGGCGCGCCGGGTGCGGGTCGACCGCGACGATCCGGGTGGCGGCCGTCAGCCGCGCCGCCATCACCGCCGACAGCCCCACCGACCCGGCGCCGAACACCGCCAGCGCGTCGCCCGGCGCGGGCCGCAGCACGTTCAGCACCGCGCCCGCCCCCGTCTGCACGCCGCAGCCCAGCGGGGCGGCCACCTCGGGCGGCAGGCCGGCGGGCACCCGCACCACCGCCCGCTCGCTGGTCAGCGCCAGGGTGGCGAACGAGGACTGGCCGAAGAAGTGGCCGTGCAGCGGCGCGTCCGCGTACCGGCCGGTGCCGCGCAGGGTGGCGCTGCCGTCCAGCCGGCTGCCCCCGAAGAGGTTCAGCGCGGGCCAGTGCGCGCAGCGCACCGGCTGCCCGGTGTGGCAGGCCAGGCACGCGCCGCAGGACGCGAAGCTCAGCGCGACCGCGTCCCCCGGGGCCACCGAGGTGACGGACGGTCCGACGGCCAGCACCGTGCCCGCGCCCTCGTGTCCCAGGACGGCGGGCAGCGGGAAGGGCGTGCGGCCCGCGCGGACGCTCAGGTCCGTATGGCAGATGCCCGCGGCGCGCACCCGGACCAGCACCTCGCCGGGCCGGGGGGAGTCGACGTCGACCTCCTCCAGCGCGAAGGGCCGGCCCGCGGCGCGGACCACGGCGGCGGTGGCGATGGGCATGGCAGTACTCCTCGAAGATGTCGGNGCGATGGGCATGGCAGTACTCCTCGAAGATGTCGGGGCGCGGCCGCCGGCCCGCGCGGGCCGGCGGCCGCGCCGTCACGGCAGCACCGCGCCGCTGCGCGCGGTGCGCAGGGCCTGGGCGGCGATGGTCAGGGTCGGGTTGACGGCGGCGGACGAGGGGAAGAACCCGGCGTCCACGACGAACAGGTTGCGCACCTGGTGGCTGCGGCACAGCGGATCCAGCACCGAGCGGGCCTCGTCGGTCCCGAAGACGGTCGTGCCGCACTGGTGGCCGGTGGCCTGCACGCCCATCCGCTCGGTGAACACCAGCGGATACCCCGCGCGGCGCATCATCCGGGCCGCCGCCTTCACCAGCAGGCCGTGCGCGCCGGCGCCCGCCGGCCGCCAGTGCAGCGTGATCCGGCCGCCGGGGCCGAGGACCACGCGGTTGCCCGGATCCGGCAGGTCCTCCGACATCACCCACCACTCGACGCCGCGGGCCACGAGCGCCTCCAGCAGCCGACGCGGCACCCACGGGCGCGCGGCGGCCGCCGCCGCGGCCGGCAGCCGGCCCATGAGCTGGAGGTTGCCCAGGGGCCGCGCGGTGCGGTCGCCCGCGTGGTAGAAGTCGTTCACCCCCAGCGTCTTCTGGAAGACGACCGGGTTGCGCCGCCGCGGGTCGATCGCGGTGAGCACGGTGTTGTGGTGCAGCATCAGGTTGCGCCCCACCAGGCCGCTGCCGTTGGCGAGGCCGTCCGGGTGCGCGGCGCTGTGCGACCGCAGCAGCAGGGCCGCCGAGTTGACCGCTCCGCAGGAGACCACGACCGTGCCCGCGCGGATGGTCACCGGGCGGCCCTCCCGCTCCGCCTCCACGGCGGTGACCGCCGTCCCCGCCGGATCGGTGCGCAGCCGTGTCACGTACGTGCCGGTCAGCAGCCGGACCGTCGGCTCGCGCAGCGCCGGGCGCAGCGCTCGCGTCTCCGCGTCGCTCTTCGCGGCCACCTTGCAGGGAAACCCGTCGCAGGTGCCGCAGCGCAGGCACGCGCCGCCCCGGGCCAGGTCGACGCCCAGCTCCAACGGGTAGGGGTGCAGCCCCTGCGCGCGCAGCCGCGCCTCCAGCTCGCCGATCCGCGGCTCGTGCGGCACCGGCGGGAAGGGGTACGGGCCGGAGCGCGGCGGCGCCGTCGGGTCGGCGCCCGCCCGGCCGTGCACCCGGTACAGGCGCTCGGCCTCGGCGTAGTAGGGCTCCAGCCGCGCGTAGTCGTACGGCCAGGCGGGGGAGGTGCCCTCCGGGTGCGCCGCCGCCCGGAAGTCGCTCGCCCGCATCCGGGGCAGGGCCGCGCCGTACACCTTGGTGGTGCCGCCGACGTAGTACAGGCTGGTCGGCGTGAAACGGGTGCCGTCGCCCGTCCACCAGGGGCCGGCGTTCTCGTACCGGCCCTCGGCCAGGACGGCCTGCGGCGACCAGTTCTCCGCCTCGCGCGGCAGGAACCCGCCGCGCTCGACCACCAGCACGCGCGCGCCGGTGCCGGCCAGCGCCCAGGCCAGGGTGGCGCCCCCGGCGCCCGAGCCGATCACGGCCACGTCGGCGTCGTACCGGTCCTGGTGGCGGCGGACCACCGGCGGGGTGCCGGGGCCGAAGACGCCGGTCATCGGGTGCCTCCCGGAGTGCTCGGGGCGGGCTGGAAGAGGCGCACCGCCGTGTCGTCGTGGTAGGGCAGCCGGGCCGGGGCGTGGACCAGCTCCAGGTGCAGGCCCCACGGGGTGGTGACGTACACCCACCGGGTGCCGGCGATGGGTCCGTCCCGCACCGTCTGCGGCGTGCCGCGCATCCGCACGCCGGGCTGCCGCAGCAGGTGGGCCACGGACGCGTCGAAGTCGTCGGTCCACAGGGCCAGGTGGTGGCCGCCCCAGTCGCTGTTGCGGGGCATGCGCCGCCGCCGGCCCGGGCCGGTGTACTGGAACAGCTCGACGTTGGTCACCGGGCCGAGCCGCAGCATCGCGATGCGCGCGCGAGCCCGCGGGTGGACGCCCAGCTGGCGGGCCATCCAGTCGCCGTCCGGGTCGGAGACCGGCCCGGTGCGGTAGGCGAGACGGGCGCCCATGACGCCGGTGAAGAACGCGACGGCCTCGTCCAGGTCGGGCACGGTGTAGGCGACGTGGTGCACGGCGGTGGCGCCGGGCACCCGCAGCGGGTGGCGAGTGGCGTGAGAGGTCATGACGGTGCTCCTTGCGTGGTGTGGGGGACGCGGGGCGGCAGCCGCCGGACGGCGGCGGCCGGGGTCAGGGTCAGGCACAGCAGGTCGGCGCCCAGCGGGCCGGCGCACAGGCGCACGTCCTCGCCGCGGGGGGCCAGGACCAGGCTCCGCGCGCGCAGCACCGCCTGCGGGTCGGGCGCGCCGTCCGGGCCGACGGGCCCGGCGCGCCCGAGCGTGAGCGAGCCGCGCAGCACGTACCAGGCGGCCTCGGTGCCGCCGCGCCCCACGAGGTCGAAGCGGGCGGCGGGGCTCAGCCGCACGTGGTCCACGGCCTCGCACTCGCTGTGCAGCATGCCGCGGCGGGCCAGGCAGCGGACGCGGACGCGCTCGGTGCCGGGGCCGATGAGCACGGCGGCGGGCCGGTCGGCGATGGCGGTGATCATTCGGGGCCTCCTTCCCGGCCGGTGTGCTCCGCTGCCGGGGCGGTGTGCGGCACGGCCAGGACGGCGTGGAAGTACTCCAGGCCGCGCGACCCGGCCCGCAGCTCGGCGGCGCTGCCCAGCGGCAGGGTCAGCGACCGGCCGGCGGCCAGCGGGACCGTCGTCCCGCCGGCGCGGGCCGTGCCGCCGCCGTCGGTGACGAACACGGTGTGCTCGGCGCCCTCGGCGCCGATCCGCGTCTCGTCGGCCGGCAGCAGCCGGGCCAGGCGTACGGTGCGCAGCGCGCCGGTGAGCACGGTGGAGGCGTCCACCGGGCCGTTGTCGTACAGGTCGGGGATGACGGCACTGGTGGCCATGGCGAGGTCCTTCCTCGGGTCGGCGGTGGCGGGGACTTCGATGACGAGCCAGGCCAGCGGCCCGTCGCCGGTGTTGCGCAGGGCGTGCCGGGTGCCGAGGCCGGTGAGGACCACGTCGGCGGCCCGGACGGGGTACGGGCGGCCGTCGAGGGTGATCTCCCCGCGGCCGGAGACGATGAAGTACAGCTCCTCGGTGCGGGTGTGCCGGTGCTCGCCGCTGACCCCCCGGGGCGGCAGCCAGGCCCACTCGACGGCCTCCCAGGCCCCGTGCAGTCCGGCGCGGCGGCTCAGGCACGCCCACCGCGAGTGCCCCTCGGCGGCGTGCACGCCGTACACGTCGGCCGGGGCGTGCACGTCCGCGCTGACGACGGCGTCACGCATGGCGGGCTCCCCTCGCCGCGGCGAGCCGCCGCTGGTGCGCGCCCAGCAGCCGGGCGGCCCGGTCGATCTCACGCTGCGTCAGGTCGTCGACGAACACGGCGCCGCCGATGCCGACGGGCAGCGGCAGCCGCTGGCGGCCGTCGCGGTGGCGCACCGTGTCGGCCAGCGCCTCGGCGAGCACGCCCGGTTCGCACAGCGGGTGCCACACCGGCAGCCCCAGCCGGGTCATCAGGTCCAGGACCTGGTCGCGTCTGCTGGCGTCCACCAGCCCCCGCCGCCAGGCGACGACCGTCGTCAGCGCCATGTCCAGGGCCACCGCCTCGCCGTGCAGCAGCTCGGGCAGGGCCCGCATCTCCAGCGTGGGGCTGAAGGAGTGGCCGTAGTCGACGACCCGCTCCAGGCGGTGCTCCCACAGGTTGGGCTGGAGCTCCTGGAGCATGCCGTGCACGGCCCGGGCCAGCACCTCCTCGCCGGGGCCGGAGCCGGCGAACCGCTCGGCCAGCAGCCGCTCGCCGTGCCGGTCCAGCAGGTCGAACAGGCGCCGGTCCTTGACCAGCCCGATCTTGAGGATCTCGGCCATGCCGTTGGCGACGTGCCGCCGGTCCAGCGTCGCGAGGAACGCCGGGTCCAGCAGGGTGGCCTCGGCCGGGTGGTAGGTGCCCAGACGGTTCTTGTGCGGCCCGAAGTTGACGCCGGTCTTGGCGCCCACCCCGGCGTCGACCAGGCCGATCAGCGTGGTCGGCACCCGCACGTACGGGGTGGAGCGGCGGTAGAGGCTGCACGCCAGGCCCACGACGTCCAGCAGGACCCCGCCGCCGACAGCGATCACCGGCTCGCGGCGGCGGTCGATGCCGAAGCGGTCCATGGCCCGCGCGACGCCGAAGACCGACTCCATGGTCTTGAGCCGTTCGTGCGCGGGCAGCACGTGGACGGTGACGTCGAGCCGGTTGGCCTCGGCGTACGCGCGGATCCGCGCCCCGTACAGCTCGTTCACCCGGGACTCCACGACCACCAGGCGGCGTGACGTGGCCGGGCCGGGCGGGGTGCCCGCCGTGGCCAGGGCGGGATTGTCCGGACTCAGCACCCCCGGGGTGAAGTCCACCTGATAGCGGATCGGCTTGGCGGTGCTCACGGTCCACGACCGCACCGGGTCGCCGGAGGTGAACAGTCCGGCCGGGGCGGGACGGGTTGGGGAAGTGACAGACACGGGGATCTCCTCGATCTCGGATGGATGGACGGGGACTTCGGTACGGGCCCGCCGGGCTCGCCCGCGGTCTGGTGTCCACTGTGTCGACCGGTGGCCGGCGGGGCTTGTCCCTCGACGCACTCCCCTTTGACCAGGAGCGCTGCGCGTTCGACCGGGAGCGTCGGGCGTCCGACCGCCGGGCACCGGGTGGTCGACCGGGGCACGCGGGGCGGTCGACCGCCGAGCGCCGGGACCGCCGCCCGCCCGGGCCGGGGCGGTACGGTTCGCGCCGTACCGCCCCGGCCCGGGCGGGCGGGGCGTCAGGCCGCGTCGGCGGCCGGGAGGTCCGGCTACCACGGCGGCCCGCCGCACACGTGCTCGTGGGCGCGGGCGAACCACACGCCCTTGCCCGGCACCGGCGACTCGGTGTGCAGCACCGTCCGGTGCACACCGCACCCGTCGCACAGCCGCCGGACCATGCGCAGCCCGCGGCCGCGCTCCGCCAGGCGCGCCAGCGCCTCGTCCGGGTCCGGCGCAGCCGACGGCCCGTCGGGCCCGTCCGCCGCGTCCGGCCCGTACAGCCCGTCCGGCCCGTCCGGTCCGACGGCGTCCGTGCCGTCCCGGCCGGGGGACAGCCCCGGCCAGTGGTCGACGTCGGCGTCCACGACCTCGCACACCAGCGCCTCGCCGGTGTCGCCGAGCCGCAGCTCGCGCGGGCCGCTGCCGTGTTCCAGGGCGTTGGCGACCAGTTCGCTGGCGGCCAGGACGATGTCCTCGGCCACGTCGTCCGTGACGGGCAGCCGTCCGAGCGCGGCACGCACCAGCTCCCTGGCCTGGGCCAGGGCCGCGTTCTGCCCGTCCAGGGACCACACGCGCACGGCGCGGGCCGGGACGGCGGGCGGCTCGGCGCTGTCGTGCGCCGTGGCCGGTTCGTTGATGCAGATGGTCATGGTGACCTCCTGACAGATCGTCGCTGTGTCTCCAGCCTTGCCGGGGTACGCGCCCGCGCCTTTCCCCTCAGCGCACGGCAGTTGACCCTCAGGGCACTCCGGCCGGCGGCGCCCGCCGGCCGCGCGGGTGTGCGCGCGGAGGCAAGAGGGTGTGCGCGCAACGGCAGGCGAACCGTGCGCGGCACCGGAGAGGATGGCGGCGGGCCACCGCCGTCTCGGACACGGAGCGTGACCAATCCGTGCCTTCTATCAAAAAGACCCAAATATGTCCATTGGCCCCTTTACTCCCCGAGGTGCGAGTGCGACCGTCGAGAGTGGAGAGCCGGGTGCGGCGCAGGCACCCGTGAGCGCCGCGTCCGGCCGTGACGCGATCACGCGTCCATCGCGAGAGCGTGCGGAATCATGTGGAAAGTTCAAAAATTTGAAGATTATCAGCAGATGCGCCGCTTCTTCCGCGAGCGCGACCACGTCCAGCCGAGCACCGTCGGCCCGGACCCGGGGCCGGGCTACTCGATGACGCTGCGGGAGGCCCGGTTCGGCGCGATCACGGTGGGATACGCCGACATCTCGGCGCGGCACCCGTGGTCCGGGGAGATGGTCTCCTCCGACAAGTCCGACGTCTTCCTGCTCGTCCAGCCCCTCATCGGCTTCCACCACGTCGTCCAGCGGGAGCGCGAGGCCCTGCTGCGGCCCGGCCGGCTCGCCCTGCTGGACGCCACCATGCCCTGCCGCCGCCAGACCTCCTCCTACGGGCCGTTCCAGATCCTGTTCACCGCCGTGCCCCGGTCCGCGCTGGGCCTGCGCACCGGCCGCGTCACCGACCGGCTGACCGCGGCCGAACTGCCCACGGACGACGGCCTGGGCAGCCTCACCGCCTTCTACCTGCGCCGCCTGCTCCGGCAGGCCGACGACCTGCGCCCGGCCACCGCCGAGCGCCTGGGAAGCAGCTGCCTGGACCTGATCACCTCCTACGTCGGCGACCTCCTGTACGAGCACCCGGAGGCCGGGGACGGCCTCGCCGACGCCCTCGTCATGCGCGCCCAGAGCTACGCCGAGTCCCACCTGGGCGACCGGGACCTGTCCCCGGCCACCCTCGCCGCCGCCGTCCACGTCTCCGTGCGCTACCTGCACAAGCTCTTCGCCGACCGGCGGCTGACGGTGGCGGGCTGGATACGCCACCGCCGGCTGGAGCGCTGCCGGCTCGACCTGTCCGACCCGGTGCAGGCCCAGTGGTCGATCACCGAGATCGCCCACCGGTGGGGCTTCACCGACTCGGCGCACTTCAGCCGCGCCTTCAAGGCGGCCTATGGGATCACCCCCCGCGACCAGCGGCTGAGCGCGCACGCACCGCCCGGCTGACCCGCGCCCGCCCCCACCGCGGCCGCGCCCGACCGCACCGGGACCCGACCGGTTCCCGCCCTCGTGCGGGCGGCGGCAGGCCGTGCGACCATCGCAGGAGGGGCCCCGCCGCCGGCCGTACGGCCTGCCTCGCGGCGCCGCCCGCGGGCGCCGCCCTCCC
>NZ_JAVSCF010000204.1:0-11948 GCF_031932565.1 Streptomyces sp. B1866 | reverse complement strand
GGGAGGCCTGGCGCGCGGCCCGCGCGTGGCGGCCGGCGCTGCCCTGGCGCTGGTCCGCGACTGGCTCGCCGACCAGCGGCTGGCCGGCTCCCGCCTGGTGCTCGTGACCGGCGGCGCGGCCGGGCCGGACCCGGGGGACGGCGCGGAGCGGGCCGACCTGCCCGGCGCCGCCGTATGGGGCCTGGTGCGCTCGGCCCAGTCCGAGAACCCCGGCCGCCTGGTCCTGCTCGACCTGCCACCGGGCGCCCGGGCGGCGGCCGTCGCGGGCGCGCTGGCCTCCGGCGAGCCGCAGCTGGCGGTCCGCGGCGGCACGGTCCACGTGCCGCGCCTGGCGCGCGTGCCCGGCGCGGCGTCTCCCGGCGCGGCGTCTCCCGGCGCGGCCTCCCTTGGCGCGTCCGCCGACGCCCCCGCACCGCGCCTGCCGGGCACCGTGCTGGTCACCGGGGGCACCGGCACCCTGGGCCGGCTGCTGGCGCGGCACCTGGTGACCGCGTACGGCACCCGGCACCTGCTGCTGGCCAGCCGCAGCGGGCCGAGGGCCGAGGGCGCGGCCGCGTTCGCCGCGGAGCTGGCCGGGCTGGGCGCGAGCGTCGAGACGGTGGCGTGCGACGTCGGCGACCGGGCGGCCGTCGAGGCGCTGCTGGCGCGCGTCCCGGACGACCGCCCGCTCAGCGCCGTGGTGCACGCGGCGGGCGTGCTGGACGACGGGCTCGTCGGCTCGCTCACCCCCGAACGGCTCGACCGCGTGCTGCGGCCCAAGGCCGACGCCGCGGCGCACCTGCACGAGCTGACCGCCGGCCGCGACCTGGCGGCGTTCGTGCTGTTCTCGTCCGCGTCCGGCACCTTCGGCGGCCTGGGCCAGGCGAACTACGCGGCGGCCAACGCCGTCCTCGACGCGCTGGCCCGCCACCGCCGCGCGGCCGGGCTGCCCGCCACCTCCCTGGCCTGGGGCACCTGGGCACCGGCCAGCGGCATGGCGGCGCTCACCGAGACCGACCTGCGGCGCTCGGCGCGCGGCGGCGTCGTANGCATGGCGGCGCTCACCGAGACCGACCTGCGGCGCTCGGCGCGCGGCGGCGTCGTACCGCTGTCCGCCGAGCAGGGCCTGGCGCTGTTCGACGCCGCGCTCGCCGACCCCGGCCGGCCGGTGCTGGTGCCCGCCCGGCTGGACCCGGAGGCGCTGCGCGCGCAGGCCGAGGCGGCCGGGGCCGAGGTGCCCGGGCTCTTCCGCGGCCTGGTGCGGCCCTCGGTGCGGCGCGCCGCGCGCGGCGGCGTCGACCCGGGGGAGCGGCAGCGGCTCGCCGCCCTGCCGGAGGCCGAGCGGCTGGCCGCGCTGACCGGCCTGGTGCGGGCCCAGACCGCCACCGTCCTGGGCCACGGCTCCGCCGACGCGATCGAACCGGAGACGGGCTTCGCCGACCTCGGCTTCGACTCGCTGACCGCCGTGGAGCTGCGCGGCCGGCTCGCCGCGGCCACCGGCCTGAAGCTGCCGCCCACCCTCGTCTTCGACCACCCCACCCCGGCCGACCTGGCCCGGCGGCTGCACGCCGAGTTCGACGCGGCGCCCGACGGCACGCCGAGCCCGGACCCGGGGACCGGCCCGGCGCCGGCCGGCGGCAGCCTGCTGCCCCTGTTCGCCGCGGCCGTGGACGGCGGGGAGGTGCGCGAGTTCGTCGCGTCGATGGCCGCGCTGTCGCGGTTCCGCCCGCTGTTCGGAGCACCCGGCGGCACGGACGGCACCGGAAGCGCCGGAAGCGCCGGGAACGCTGTGGAGACCCGGGGCACGGAGCACGAGCCCGCGCCGCCGCGCGCCGCGGCCGGGGTGCGGCTGGCGGGCGGCCCGGGCAGCCCGCGCCTGCTGTGCCTCCCCCCGATCATCGGCGTGTCCGGCCCGCACCAGTACGCACGGTTCGCCGCCGCGCTGCGCGGCCTGCGCGAGGTGACGGCCCTGCCGCACCCCGGGTTCCGCGCGGGCGAGCCGGTGGCGCGCACGCCGGCCGCGCTGGCCCGGGCGCACGGCGAGACCGTGCTGCGCCTGGCCGGCGGCGCCCCGTATGCCCTGGTGGGTTACTCCTCCGGCGGATTCGTGGCGCACGCCGTCGCCGCGCATCTGGAAAAAGTAGGTGCAGCACCGGAGCGGATCGTGCTGCTGGACAGCTACCCTCCCGACGAGACGGAGTTGCTGGAGCGGCTCATTCCGGCCGTCATCAGGGGTCTGCGGGAGCGCAGGGACCGGGTGCTCGGCGGGGAGGACGACGCGTGGCTGACCGCCATGGGCCGTTACATGAGCTTCGACTGGACTCCGTCTGCGGTGTCCGCGCCGACGCTCCTGGTACGGTCCAGCGAGCCGCTGGCCGGGCTGCCGGACGGCACCGACTGGCGGGCGGTGTGGAAGCTCCCGCACACCGCCGTGGACGTGCCGGGGGACCACTTCACGATGATGGAAGCCCACGCCGACGCGGCGGCACAGGCGGTCGAGCGATGGCTTCGTACCGGGCACCGGCCCGGGTGACCAGGAGGGCAGCATGGGAAAGGCGCTGTACGAGCTGGGGGAGATCCCGCCGCTGGGCGAGGTGCCCCAGCGGATGTACGCCTCGGTGATCCGCCGCGAGCGCTACGGACGGCCCGTCGACGCCTTCCGCACCGAGGTGGTGGACGTGCCTCCGGTCGGCCGGGGCCAGGTGCTGGTGATGATGATGGCCGCGGGTGTCAACTACAACAACGCGTGGGCCGCGCTCGGCCGCCCGCTGGACGTGATCAAGGCCCGCCAGCGGCGCGGCGAGTGCGAGGACTTCCACATCGGCGGCTCCGACGGCTCGGGCGTGGTGTGGGCCGTCGGCGAGGGCGTCGCCCAGGTGAAGGTCGGCGACGAGGTCGTCCTGTCAGGCTGCCAGTGGGACGAGTCGGCCGCGGACATACGCCTGGGCGCCGACCCCATGACGTCGGTCACCCAGCGGGTGTGGGGCTACGAGTCGAACTTCGGCGCCTTCGCCCAGTTCTCCGTGGTGGACGAGTACCAGTGCCACCCCAAGCCCGCGCGCCTGACCTGGGAGGAGGCCGCCTGCTTCATGGTGACCGGCGCGACCGCCTACCGGCAGCTGTGCGGCTGGCCCCCGCACACCGTGCGGCCCGGCGACCCGGTGCTGATCTGGGGCGGGGCCGGGGGCCTGGGCTCGATGGCCATCCAGATCGTCGACCTGCTCGGCGGGGTGCCGATCGCCGTCGTCTCCAACGAGGAGCGCGGCGAGTACTGCCTGCGGCTCGGCGCCCGGGGCTACCTGCTGCGCGGCGACTACACCCACTGGGGCCGCCTGCCGGACATCGACGACGAGGCCGCCACCAGCGCGTGGACGTCGGAGGTGCGGCGCTTCGGCAAGCGCTTCTGGGAGATCCTGGGCGAGCGCCGCGCGCCGCGGATCGTGCTGGAGCACTCCGGCCAGGACACCATCCCCACGTCCATGTACCTGTGCGACACCGCGGGCATGGTCGTCATCTGCGGGGGCACCACCGGCTACCACGCCGACGTGGACCTGCGCTTCCTGTGGATGCGGCAGAAGCGGCTCCAGGGGTCGCACTTCGCCAACTCCCAGCAGTGCCGGGCCGTGGCCAACCTGGCCGGGACCGGCCGGCTCGACCCGTGCCTGTCGTGGACGGGCACCTTCGAGGAACTGGGCGCGGCGCACCAGATGATGCGGGACAACCAGCACCCGCCCGGCAACATGGCCGTCCTGGTCAACGCCCCCGCGCGCGGCGAGCGGCACGCGGCCGGGCTGGCGTAGCCCCCGGCCGTGCGGGTACGGGCCGCGGCCCGTACCCGCACGCGCCTACCGGGGCGCGGTGAGGCCCGCCAGCGCGCCGGACGCGTCGAGGACGCGCTCGGCGGTGTGCACCGAGTCCACCAGGGGGTGCAGGGCCAGGGCCCGCAGCGCGGCCCGCCGGGCTCCGGCCGCGTCGCCCGCGGCGCCGCGCTCGACCGCCTCGGCGGTGGCCCGCTCCACGGCCTTGAGCTGGAGCATCAGCCCCAGCTGCGCCGGTTCCACGGGGCCGGCGGCCAGCGGGCGGGCGCCGCCGGCGTCGACCAGGCAGGGCACCTCCACCACGGCGTCGGCGTCGAGGCCGGGTACGGCGGCGCGGTTTCGCACGTTGAGGATCAGCGTGGTGCGCTCGCCGCGCGCGATGGCCCGCATCAGGGCCAGGGCCACCCGGTCGTAGCCGCCGCCGTCCAGGTCGCGGGCGTCCCGCTGCCAGCCGCCGCCGGCCGCCCGGGCCTCCGCCAGATAGGTCTCCTCCCGCTCCCGGCGCGCCCGCTCCCAGGCCGCCGGGGCATCGGCGGGCCGGGCGGCCGCCTCGGCGTAGAACCGCCGCTGCTGGTCGCGCAGGAACTCCCCGCGGGTGGCGGCGGCGCCCGCCGCGGCGGCCACCGCCTCGCGGCGGAAGTAGTAGTAGTACAGGTACTCGTTGGGCAGCGCGCCCAGCGCCCGCAGCCACCGCGCGCCGAACAGCCGGCCCTCCTCGAAGGACGCCAGCCGTCCCGCGTCCGCCAGCAGCTCGGGCAGCCGGTCGCGCCCGTCTACCAGCAGCCGCCGCAGCCAGCCGAGGTGGTTCAGCCCGACGTAGTCGTACTGCGCCCGGTCCGGGTCGGCGCCCAGGGCCCGCGCGGCGCGGCGGCACAGTCCGACCGGCGAGTCGCAGATGCCGATCACCCGGTCGCCCAGCACCCGCTGCATCGCCTCGGTGACCAGGCCCGCCGGGTTGGTGAAGTTGATCACCCACGCGTCCGGTGCCACGGCCGCGATGCGCTCGGCGATCCGCACGGCCGCCGGCAGGGTGCGCAGCCCGTACAGCACGCCGCCCGCGCCGGTGGTCTCCTGCCCCAGAACGCCCTCCGCGAGCGGGACGCGCTCGTCGCGGGTCCGCCCGTCCAGGCCGCCGGCCCGGATCGCGGAGAAGACGAAGTCGGCGCCGCGCAGCGCGTCGTCCAGCGCGGTGGCGACGCGCACCGCGGGCGCCGCGGCACCGGCCGGGTGGGCGGCGGCCTGCCCGGCCAGCACGGCGCCGATCGCGTCCAGGCGCGGGCTGTCGGTGTCGTACAGCACCACCTCGGTGACCCGCCCGCTACCGGCTGGCCCGCCGGCCGGCCCGGGGTCCAGTCCCTCGTCCAGCAGGGCCCGGTACACCAGCGGCACCCGGAACCCCCCGCCGCCCAGCACGGTCAGCCTCATGTGTCACAACCTCCCCGTCGGCTGCCTGGCACGCTACCCGTCCGGCGTGCGGGTGGCCTCGCGGCCCAGCCCGGCCACGGCCCGGGCGAAGACGGCGGCGTCCCGGACGGCGGCGCCGCCGGGGTCGTTGTTGAAGTACGCGTACACGTCCGCGCCCGCCGGCCAGGTGTCGCCCACCCGCCGCGCCCAGGTGGCCAGCGCCTGGCGGCCGTAGCGGGGCGGGGGGCTGGCCCGGCCGCCGTGGAAGCGCAGGTAGCCCCACCCGGCGGTGCGCCACAGCGGTCCGGCCGGCCGGGACCCCGCGTCCGCCCAGCACAGGGCCGCGCCCCGCCGCCGCAGGACCTCGCGCACCTCGTCGGTCCACCAGGACGGGTGGCGCGGCTCGACGGCCACGCGCGTGCCGGACGGGAAGCAGCCCAGGCAGGCGTCCAGCAGGGCGGGGTCCGCGGGCAGCGTCGGCGGCAGCTGGAGCAGGACGGGGCCGAGCCGGTCGCCGAGCGCACCGGCGTGGTCCATCAGGCGCCGTACGGGCTCCTCGGGGTCGCGCAGCCGTTTGATGTGGGTGAGGTAGCGGCTGGCCTTGAGGGCCATCACGAAGCCCGGGGGCGTGCGGTCCCGCCAGGCGGCGAACTGCTCGGGCGCGGGCAGCCGGTAGAAGGCGTTGTTGCTCTCGACGGTGGCGAAGCGGCGCGTGTACTCCTCCAGCCACCGCCGCTGCGGGCAGCCGGCCGGGTAGAGGACGTCGCGCCAGTCCCTGTACTGCCACCCGGAGGTTCCGACGAGGACGGTCATGCCGTCGATCCCTGCCCGCCGGGCGCCCGGACGGCACCCGGCCGCGCCCGCGGCCACTCCCGTGGACGCGGCCGACTGGCCGCCGCCGGTTTGCGCGCGGCCCGGGCCTGGGCTTGATTCGGCAGTGACCCGCCGGGCGGCCGCGGCGGGCCGGCGGCGCGGCGTCCCGCGCCGTTCCCCGTCCCCGAGGGGTGGCACGCGATGTTCTTCACCGACCGTACCGACGCCGGGCGGCGCCTGGCCGGGCGCCTGGCGCACCTGCGCGAGGAGCGGCCGGTGGTGCTGGGCCTGCCGCGCGGCGGGGTGCCGGTGGCCTTCGAGGTGGCGCGGGCCCTGCGCGCGCCGCTGGACGTCATCGTCGTCCGCAAGCTCGGCGTCCCCTACCACCGGGAGCTGGCGTTCGGGGCGGTGGGGGAGGGCGGCGTGCGGGTCGTGCACGACGAGATCGTCCGGCTCAGCGCCGCCGACCCGGAGGACCTGGCGCGGGTGGAGCGGGAGGAGCGCGAGGAGCTGGACCGGCAGGTGCGGCGGCTGCGCGGCGACCGGCCGCGGGCCGGCATCGCGGACCGGACCGCGGTCCTGGTGGACGACGGGATGGCCACCGGCGCGACGGCCCGGGCCGCCTGCCGGGTCGCGCGCGCCCAGGGCGCCGCCCGGGTGGTGGTGGCCGTGCCGGTGGCCGCCCCGGAGGCCGCTGCGGCGCTGCGCACCGGCCCGGACCCGGCGGACGAGGTGGTGTGCCTGGACGCGCCCGCCGACTTCCTGGCGGTCGGCGCCTGGTACGGGGACTTCTCCCAGACCAGCGACTCCGAGGTCGTGGACCTGCTGTCCCGGTCGACCGAATCACCCGAATAGGCGCATTCTGGTAGGAGGACGCAGGAGGTGGTCGCGATGGAGACGATCGTGGGATGCGACATCGAGATGGAGTTCCGGGAGCTCGGCCCCCTGACCGAGGCCGTCGTACGGCTGCGGATGCACGACGGCACCGAGATGCTCGCCCAGGGCCGGGCCAACCGGAATCCGGCGGACCCCGCGCAGCCGCGGGTGGGTGAGGAGATCGCGGCGGCGCGGGCGCTGAGCAATCTCGCGCACCGGCTGATCTCGAAGGCGGGCGGCGACATCGAGGAGGTCACCCACGCCAGGGCCCACCTGGTGATGTGACCCCGGCCTGCGGCCTGTGCGGTGGCCGGGCGCGCACACGCGGCCGGCCGGGGGCGCCGCGCGGCGCCCCCGGCCGGATCGCCGGAGCGGAAGACGACGGGTTGCCGTCAGATGGCGACGCCCTTGGCCCGCAGGTAGGCCAGGGGGTCGATGTCGGTGCCGTAGCCCGGGCCGGTGCGCACCTCGAAGTGCAGGTGCGGGCCGGTGACGTTGCCGGTGGCGCCGGACAGGCCGATCTGCTGGCCCGCCGAGACGGTCTGGCCGACCGAGACCGACACCTGGGACAGGTGCGCGTACTGGCTGTACTTGCCGTCGGCGTGCTTGAGCACGACCTGGTTGCCGTACGCGCCGCCCGGGCCGGCCGCGACCACGGTGGCGTCGCCCACGGCCCGCACCTGGGTGCCGGTCGCGACGGGGAAGTCCACGCCGGTGTGGTAGCCGCTGGACCAGTTGCTGCCGGCCACGTGGTAAGCGGTGCCGAGCGCGGCGTTCGCGACCGGGGCCACGAAGCCGGACGCGCTCTTGACGGTGGCGGCCTTCGGCGAGGCGGCCCCGGTGGACGCGCTCTGCTGCGCCGCGGCGGCGGCGGGCTTGGCGTGTGCACCGTGGCCCACGCGCAGCTTCTGACCCGGGAAGATCAGGTTCGGGTCGTCGCCGATGACCTGGCGGTTGGCGTCGTACAGCCGGTGCCAGCCGCCCTTGACGCCGTGCGCGTCGGCGATCTTGGACAGGGTGTCGCCGCTGACCACGGTGTGCGAAGCGCCGGTCCTCGGCGCGGGCGCGGGCGCGGTCTTCTTCGGCGCCTTGGGCGCGGCCTTGGGCGCGCTGGTGGCGGGGGCGCTCTTGGCCTCGGCCGGGGCGGCCTTGGTGGTGGCGCCGTCGGGGTTGATGGCGGGGGCCGGGCCGCCCGCCGTCAGGCCCGCCTTCACCGAGCACACCGGCCAGGCGCCGGGGCCCTGGACCGCGAGCACCTTCTCGGCGATGGCGATCTGCTGGTCCTTGGTGGCCAGGTCGGCGCGCGGCGCGTACTTCGTGCCGCCGAACTCCGACCAGGTGCTCTGGGTGAACTGCAGGCCGCCGTAGAAGCCGTTGCCGGTGTTGATGTGCCAGTTGCCGGTGCTCTCGCACTGCGCGACCTTGTCCCAGGTCGAGACCGAGGCCGCGTGCGCCTGGCCGACTCCGATCAGGGGCAGGGCGACACCGGCGCCGCCTGCGGTCAGCGCCAGCGTGGCGCGCGAGAAACGACGGGTCTTGGGCCGGCGATGACGTCCGCGTGCAGACATAGAAGGTCTTCCTCTCCTACGCCTGCGAGGTGAGCTGTCGGGTTCGGGCAGGAAAGTTGCCCGGCCGCGCGGTGCCCGGTGCCCGTGGGCACCGCGACGCGGCTTCACCCCAAGCCGCACCGCGCCTTGCGCGCGATGCGGCACTTACCTGGGTCCCCCGCTCCTGCCGTGGTGGATGGGTCGTGTTTCCTCCCAGCCGGCGGCAGGACTCGGCGTTCCGGCTCAGGAGGCCCCGCACGGAATGCGGCGGGAGTCGCAAATTAAACACACGGGTTTGAGCGCGACAAGGCAGTGGAATATCGATCAAGGAGATAACGGGAGTGAATTGCCCGCATCATCACGCTGTGCTGTGAATCCTCTCCGGAGCGCAATCCCGGATTGTCTTCCGGGGGGCGTCAACGGCGGCCGGGAGAAAGGGAGTCGCGCGGAGCTGTCTCCGGGTGCTCACGGAAAGTCCGCAAACCGGCCGCGTTATCTGTGATGTGTGTCACCGAATTCAAAATGCCCGTTTTGTGGAGTCGGTGGAGCGTGACCCAGCTCACTGGATTGCGCCGGGAATATCCGCAATCGACCTGAATGACCGGTCCGGCATGGGGTCACCGGTTCCCGGGGAGGGCCGGAAGGAAGGGCCGGAAGGGCGGGGCGGGGGGACGTCCGGGACGGCATGTCCGGGACCGAGCCGGGCACTCGGCGACGAGGGCCGGAACACCGGCCGACGCCGATCCAGGGAGGTTGTCCATGGCGCAGCACACCCGTACGACAACGACCAGGCGGCGGTCACTCGCCGCGTCCGCCCTGCTCGTCGCGGCCGTCGCGGCGGCCGCGGCGTGCGGCACCGACTCCGGGGACGGCGCTCGCGGAGCTGTGGAGACCCCGGGCCTGTCCAGCGGGCTCGCCTCGCACACCGGGCCGGAGGGCACCGGGGAGGGCTCGTCCGCGGCCTCCCGGAGCACGCCGGGCGCGTCCGCGCCCGGCTCCGTCGCGCCGTCGTCCGCTCCCGGTGCCTCCACTGCCCCCGGTGCCTCGTCCGCGCCCTCCGCCCGGCGGATCTGCGCCGCCGGCGATCTGAAACTGTCCTTCGGCCGGGTGGACATCGGCGCCGGGAACATTTACGCGCCGCTGGTGTTCACCAACACCGGAAAGTCCTCCTGCACGCTCACCGGATTCCCCGGCGTTTCCGTGCTGGACTCCTCGGGCAAGGCCATCGGCGCGCCCGCGACCCGCAGCGGCGCCGCGCACGGCACGCTCACCCTGAAATCCGGGGGCAGCGTGCATGCGAGCGTCCACACCGTCAACGAGGGCGTGTCCGGCAAACCGTGCCGGCCGGCCGCCTCGACGATCCGCGCCTATCCGCCGGATTCCAGGCAGGCGTTGACGGCGCCGGTGCGCTCTTTCCGGGTGTGCGGCGGCGTGTTCGACGTGAGCGCGGTCGAACCGGGAACACGCCCCTGACCCCGCTTCCCGGCGAACCCCGGCGGCGTTCCGCCGGGTTGGCGGCGGGCCGCCGCTGCGCCGCGTGCCCCGCGCCGTCGCCCGCGCCGGGCCGCCGCCCGCGCACCACGCGCGGGCGGCTTGCGCAGGGAGAGCGTGAACCCCCTGTGGCGGGCGGGAAGTTGACGGTCCGACAGGTCGTGACGGCCGTGTCCGGAAGGGAGCCTTCCGGCCGTGCCCCCTCTTTCCCAACCATTCTTGAATGAGCCACCATGGACCGGGGCGCCTCGTCAGAGCCGACACGCGGCGTCCGGAGGGGGGACGATCGTCATGGAGCGAGCCGCCACCGAGGTCGAGACGGAGCTTCTGGACCTGTCCGCGGTGTCACTCGACGCGCTCGACGGCCACCCGGGGCTGGCCGTGGCCGTCGACCGCCTCCTCGGCATCGCGCAGTCTCCGCCGCTGTCGATCAACGCCGTCGAGGAGGAGGATTGTTGACCGAGCCGGGCGGCCGCGCCGCGGCCTCCGTGCCCCAGGGCCGTACGCAGGCGCCGCCCCCGCCGACCGTCCCCGCCCCGCGGCGGCCCGGCGCGGGTCACCTCCACCGGCTGTCCGCGGCGAGCTTCGCCGACCTCGCGAGCGGATCCGGCGACGCGCGGGCTGTGGCCGAGCTGAGCGCGGGCCAGCGCAGCCGGGCCGTGCTGCTGCTGCGCGGGCTGGTCGACCTGGCCGCTGCCGACCCGCGCGCTGCCGGCCCGCTGCCGCCCGCCGACGAGGCGTGGCGGCTGCTCGCCCGCGCCGAGCGGCGCTCGGCACCCAGCGCGACGGCCCTGCTGGTGCACCCGCAGGTCGGCACCTGGCTCGTCCGGTGCCTGCGCCGGCTGCGCGGCCAGGAGACCGGCGACCTGCCGCTGTGGCGCGAGGTCGGCCACGTGCACGCCACCGCCGCGTCGGCCGCCGTCCTCGCGGGCATCGACTTCCACGCCCGGGTCCCGGTGCGCGACGGGGGCGTGATGCTGCCCGCGCTCGGCTTCGCCGACCTGCGCGCCCACGGCGCCGAGACCGCCCAGGTCTTCCGGGAGCGCGGCGGCGCGGCGACCGTGGTGGCCGGGGCGCGCACGGTGCGGCTGCCGCCCGACCCGGCCCGCGACGCCGCGGGCTGGCTCGCCCTGCGGCGGCTGCGCGCGCAGGCCGGCGGGTACGCGTGCGAGCCGTACCTGGACGACCTGGACCCCTACCGCGACTTCCTGCGCCCGCGCGGGCCGCAGCGGCTCACCGAGCGGGGGGCCGAGGCGTGGCAGGAGGAGTTCGCCCGCGCCTGGCAGCTGCTCGCCGAGCAGGAGCACGTGCACCCGGGCGGGATCGGCGCGAGCCTGCGCTCCCTGGTCCCGGTGCCCTACACGGCCCCGCACGAGCCGTTCAGCGCCTCCTCTCCCGAGGCGTACGGCAGCGCGCTGCTGGGCCGCCCCACCGATCCCGTGTCGCTCGCCGCCTCCCTCGTCCACGAGGCCCAGCACGTCAAGCTCGGCGCGCTCATGGACCTGGTGCCACTGGTCCGCGGCGGCCGGGAGAAGGTCCACCACGCGCCGTGGCGGCCGGACCCCCGGCCGCTGCTCGGCCTGCTCCAGGGCGTGTACGCGTTCCTGGGCGTGACCGGGTTCTGGCAGGCGCGCCGGGAGGCCGCCGCGGCCGGCACGGCCGCCGCCGACACCGCCGCCTTCGAGTTCGCGCTGCGCCGCGCGCAGACGGCGGCGGGCGTTCGCACCCTGCGCGCGCACGCCGACCTCACCGCCCTGGGGGACGCGTTCCTGTCCGGCGTCGAGCGGCAGCTCGCCCGGTGGCACGCGCGCGCCGTGCCGGACGGGCCGCTGCGCACCGCGCTGGAGCTGGTCACCGACCACCGGATCGTCTACCGCATGCACCACCTGAGTCCGGACCCGCGGCAGAGCGCCCGCTGGGCGCGCGCGTGGCGGCGCGGCGAGCCCCCGCCCGGCGCCCCGCCCGGTACGTCCGTCCGCGCCGTCCGGGCGCGCCCCCCGGCCCGCCTGGCGCTGGCCCG
>NZ_JAVSCF010000203.1:0-11997 GCF_031932565.1 Streptomyces sp. B1866 | reverse complement strand
CGCGGGCGGCGAGGCGGCGCCCGCCCGTGACGCGCCCGCGCCCCACGAAGAGAGCGGCGGAAACGGCGGCACGACGGGGGGCGATCGCCGCGATCGCCCCCCGTGGGTCCTCGTAACGGGCCGGGGCCCGCGCCGCCGGCGGCCGTCAGGCCAGGCCGAGCGCCTGCCGCCGCAGGCCGGGCGGGGCCGTGGCGGCCGGCCGCAGTGCGCCCGCCAGGTCGGGGTGGGTCTCGAAGACGCCGCCCAGCCCGGCCAGGCGGAGGATCCGCAGGCGGTAGGGGTCGTCGAGGACGAGCCGCAGGCGCCCGCCGCGGTCCAGCGCGCGGTGGCGCGCGCGGCACAGCGCGGACAGGCCGGAGCAGTCCAGGAAGGTGACGGGCCGCAGGTCCACGACCACGTCGGGGCGGGCCCGGGCGGTCGCGGCGTCCAGGGCCGCCGTCAACTCCGGCGCGGTGGACAGGTCGATCTCGCCGTGCACCTCGACCAGGGCGGCGGTGCCGGCGGTCCGCGTTCGCAGCCGGCTCCGGGGCCTGAGGCCCGGCGCCGCGCGCCGTACCGCGCCGCCCGGGACGTTCTGCCGCGTCGTCGTCATCGCCGCTCTCCTTGTTCCTGTTCCGCGCTGCCGTCGCCGTCCGTCCCCTCCACTGTCGGAGGCGGCGTCCCGTGCCGGATGGGGCCGACAGGCCCCATCGCCCCCGCCGACCGACCCCACTGCCGGGGCCCGGACGGCCCGCCGGGGCCCGGGGGCCGGGGGGCGCGGGCCGGACGGCGCGCGGGCTGGCAGGCACGCCCGGTGCCGGGCGGGGTACCCGGAGAGGGGCCGTTCGGTCTCGTACGGCGCCCCGGTGGCCCTGCCGGGGCGGCGGCGGCCGGGGACAGGCTGGCGGAGAGACCCCGCGGCAGGCCGCGGCGGAGGACCGCGACACAGGACCCGCGACAGGAAGGACCGACCATGGACCAGGGCGAGGAAGCTGTGACGTCCCAGGCCGCCGTGCTGGGACCGGAGGAGCTGCGGGCACTGGACGCCCACTGGCGGGCGGCGAACTACCTGGCGGTGGGGCAGATCTACCTGCTCGGCAATCCCCTGCTCGCCGAGCCGCTGCGGCCGGAGCACGTCAAGCCGCGGCTGCTGGGGCACTGGGGGACCTCGCCCGGGCTGAACCTGGTCTACACGCACATGAACCGGGTGATCAGGGCCCGCGACCTGGACGCGCTGTGCGTGTGGGGGCCGGGGCACGGCGGGCCGGCGGTGCTGGCCGGCTCCTGGCTGGAGGGCACCTACAGCGAGGTCTACCCGGACGTCAGCCGGGACGCGGAGGGCATGGCGCGGCTGTTCCGCCAGTTCTCCTTCCCCGGCGGGGTGCCCAGCCACGTGGCCCCGGAGACCCCCGGCTCCATCCACGAGGGCGGCGAGCTGGGCTACGCGCTGTCCCACGCGTACGGGGCCGCGCTGGACAACCCGGACCTGGTGGTGGCCTGCGTGATCGGCGACGGCGAGGCCGAGACCGGGCCGCTGGCCGCCTCCTGGCACTCCAACAAGTTCCTCGACCCGGTGCACGACGGCGCCGTCCTGCCGATCCTGCACCTGAACGGCTACAAGATCGCCAACCCGGCGGTGCTGGCCCGCCTGCCCGAGGACGAACTCGCCGACCTGCTGCGCGGCTACGGCCACGACCCGCTGTTCGTGACCGGCGACGAGCCTGTGTCCGTCCACCAGGCGATGGCCGCCGCGATGGACACCGCCCTGGACCGCATCGCCGCCTTCCGGCGCGCCGCCCGCGAGCAGGGCTCGGACGACCGGCCGCGCTGGCCGGTGATCGTGCTGCGCACGCCCAAGGGCTGGACCGGGCCGGGCGAGGTGGACGGACTGCCGGTGGAGGGCACCTGGCGCTCCCACCAGGTGCCGCTCTCCGGAGTGCGCGACCACCGCGAGCACCTGCGCCGACTGGAGGCGTGGCTGCGCTCCTACCGGCCCGAGGAGCTGTTCGACGGCGAGGGCCGGCCCACCGCGCAGGTGCTGGCCTGCGTGCCCGGCGCGGACCGCAGGCTCGGCGCGACCCCGCACGCCAACGGCGGCCGGCTGCTGCGCGACCTGCCGGTGCCCGCGCTGGAGACCCTCGCGGTGGAGGTCGACAAGCCCGGCGCCACCACGCACGAGCCCACCCGCGTCCTGGGCGACCTGCTGGAGCGGGTCATGGCGGCCACCGCGGGCCGCCGCGACTTCCGGCTGGTGGGCCCGGACGAGACCGCGTCCAACCGTCTCCAGGCCGTCTACCAGGCGTCCGGCAAGGCGTGGCAGGCGCGGGTGGTGGACACCGACGAGAACCTGGCCCGCGACGGGCGGGTGATGGAGATCCTGTCGGAGCACACCTGCCAGGGCTGGCTGGAGGGCTACCTGCTCACCGGCCGGCACGGCCTGTTCTCCTGCTACGAGGCGTTCGCGCACATCGTGGACTCGATGGTCAACCAGCACGTCAAGTGGCTGCGCACTTCCCGCCGGCTGCCCTGGCGCCGGCCCGTCGCCTCCCTGAACTACCTGCTGACCTCGCACGTGTGGCGGCAGGACCACAACGGCTTCTCCCACCAGGACCCCGGCTTCGTCGACCACATCCTCAACAAGTCCCCCGAGGCCGTACGGGTCTACCTGCCGCCGGACACCAACACCCTGCTGTGCGCGGCCGAGCACGTCCTGCACAGCCGCGACTACGTCAACGTCATCGTCGCCGGCAAGCAGCCCTGCTTCGACTGGCTGGGCCTGGAGGCCGCCCGGGCCCACTGCGCCCGGGGCGCGGGGGTGTGGGAGTGGGCGGGCACCGAGAGCGCGGGCCGGGAGCCGGACGTGGTGCTGGCCTGCGCCGGGGACGTGCCCACCCTGGAGGTGCTGGCCGCGGCCGCGCTGCTGCGCCGCCACCTGCCCGACCTGGCCGTCCGGGTGGTCAACGTGGTCGACCTGGCCCGGCTGCTGCCCAGCCGGGAGCACCCGCACGGCATGTCCGACAAGGAGTTCGACGCGCTGTTCACCCGCGACAAGCCGGTGATCTTCGCCTACCACGGCTACCCGTGGCTGATCCACCGCCTGGCCTACCGGCGGGCCGTCCACCCGTACCTGCACGTGCGCGGCTACAAGGAGATCGGCACCACCACGACCCCGTTCGACATGGTGGTCGGCAACGACCTCGACCGCTACCGGCTGGTCATGGACGTCATCGACCGCACGCCGGGGCTCGCCGTCCGCGCCGCCGCCGTCCGCCAGGCCATGGCCGACATCCGCACCCGCCACCACGCGTGGATCCGGGAGCACGGCACCGACCTGCCCGAGGTCACGGAGTGGACCTGGACCGGCTGACCGGTTCCCGCCGCGTGCCGGGGCCGCCGGGCCGGGCGTACGGTCCCGTGCCCGTACGGCGCTCCCGGCACGCGCGCACGCCCGCCGCCCCGTACCGCCACTCGGCGCCTGACCGAGCGGTAGTACGGGGCGGCGGTACGGCCGGGGCGCGCGGGCGGCGGCGTCAGCCGCGCGGGGCGAGCAGCACCGGGCAGCGGGCGTGGTGGACCACGGCGTGCGCGGCGGCGCTCAGCCGGGAGCCGGGCGCGGCGCCCCGCCCCATCACCAGCAGGTCGGCCGCTGACGAGGCGTTGACCAGCGCCTCCGCCGGGTGGAACAGGCGTACGTCCGCCAGCACCGCGACACCCGGGTACTTCTCGCGCCAGGGCCGCAGCGCGTCGTCCAGCAGCTGCACCTCCTGGTCCTCCCACGCCGCGCGGTCCTCCTCCACGGCCCGGTACGGGGCCCAGGGCGCGGCGTACGGGGCGGGCAGCTCCCAGGCGTGCACCGCGCGCAGCCGCGCCCCGCGCCGCGACGCCGCGTCGAAGGCGAGGCAGGCGGCCTCGGGGTCCGGGTGCCGCGCGTCGACGCCGAGGACGACCTCGGGCCGCCGCGCCGGGGCCACGGGGCCGGGCGGCAGCACCACCACCGGGCACGGCGCCCGGTCGGCGACCCGCAGGGCCACGGAGCCGACCTGGAGGCCGGTGAATCCGTGCAGCCCCCGGGCGGCGACCACCAGCAGCTCCGCCGACCGGCCCGCCTCGACCAGGGCCTCGGCGGGGGTCTGCTCGACCACCCGGCCCTCGACCGGGAGCCCGGGACGGCGGCGGCTGAGGGCCGAGACCTGCGCGTCGACCAGATGCCGGGCCCCGCCGCGCCAGGCGCCCGTGCCCGGCAGGGTGGGCATCAGGTGCGGGGCGAGCGGTACGGCGTGGACGACGAGCAGGTCGAGGCCGCGGGCCGCCGCCTCGTCGGCCGCCCACTCGGCGGCGTGCGAAGCGGCCTGGGAACCATCGATTCCCACCACCAGGTGACGGGTCATGGGTGCCTCCTTCGAGCGGACCCCCTTCCTCCACTGTCGTCACCGGGCGCACGCCGCCCAAGGGCCGGTCGGCCCCGTGGGTGTACCCGTACGCCCCTGACGGGCACCCGGCTTGCGGCGCGAGGCTCAAGTCGTCCCCACTCAAGGAGGTCCCACGATGTCCCGCACCGTCACCGCCGGCCTGGACTCGACGCGAGAGAGCCTGGCCGCCGCCCACTGGGCCGCCCGCGAAGCCGTACGCCGCGGCCTGCCGCTGCGCCTGGTGCACGTCCAGGAGTGGCGCCCCTACGTCGGCGGGATGGTCACCGGCTACGAGATACCGGCGCAGCTGTCCGACCGGATGCCCGAGGACACGGTCCGGCAGGTACGCGACGCCCACCCGGACGTGGAGATCATCACCGAGGAGGTCCCCGGCCAGCCCGCGGCGGTGCTGTCCACCGCCGCGGACGAATCCGAGCTGCTGGTCCTCGGCTCGCGGGCGCTCAGCGGCGCCGTCGGCTTCCTCGTCGGCTCGGTGGCCATGGCCACCGTCTCCCACGCCGCGCGGCCCGTGATCCTGGTACGGGCCGGCCAGTGCGCCGAGGACGAGCACCTGCCCGACCTGTACGGAGCTCCGTCCACCACGACGGCCCACCGCGACGTGGTCCTCGGCCTGGACCTGAACCGGCCGTGCGACGAGCTGATCGACTTCGCTTTCGACACCGCCGACCGGCGCGGCGCGCGGCTGCGGGTCGTCAGCGGCTGGAAGCTGCCGCCGATGGCCGCCTACCAGCCGGAGGCCATGACCCTCGCGCAGAAGGACATCGCGCCGCTGCACGCCCGTGCGCTGACCGACGCGCTGCTGCCCTGGTGCGGGAAGTTCCCGGGCGTCGAGGTCGTCGAGCACGCCCTCATCGGCCGCCCGGCCCACCACCTGGTGGACGCCAAGGCGCTGGCGCTGATGAAGGACGACGCGATCCTGGTCAACACCGGCCGCGGCGGCCTGGTGGACACCGACGCGCTGCTGGCCGCCCTGCGCGCCGGGCGGCTGGCGGGCGCCGGGCTCGACGTGTACGAGGAGGAGGCGGGCGTCTTCTTCCTCGACAAGTCGCTGGAGGTGATGACCGACGAGCGGCTGGCCCGGCTGGTGACCTTCCCCAACGTCATCGTCACCTCCCACCAGGCCTACTTCACCCGCGACGCGGTCGGCCAGATCACCGAGGCCACCGCCCGCAACGTCCGCGACTACCTCGCGGGCCGCACCGGCGAGAACACCCTGGTCCCGGCTCCGGCCGGGTGACCGGGGCCGGGCCCGGGCCCGGGCTGTTCCGCCCGTGCGTACGGGCCGTAGGGTGCGCCGTGAGGCGGCGGACGCGGACCGGGGAGGCGCGGTGGAGCACGAGCGGGAGGCCTCGGGTGCGGCGCGGCGCGGGCGGCGGCTGATGACCGTGGCCGAGGTCGAGGCGGTGGCGCGCGCCGCGCACGCCGGGCAGACCGACAAGGCCGGGCGCCCCTACGCCGAGCACCTGCGGGCCGTGGCCGACGGCGTGCGGGCGCGCGGCGGGGACGAGGAGCTGGTCGCCGCCGCCTGGCTGCACGACGCCGTGGAGGACGGCGTGCTGGACGAGCGGTGGCTGGCGCAGGCCGCGCTCACCCGGCGGACGAAGGACGTCGTACGGGCCGTCACCAAGCGCCCCGGCGAGGCGCCGGAGGCGTACGCGCGGCGGGTGCTCGCCGTGCCCGGGGCCCGGCTCGTCAAGGCGGCCGACCTCGCGCACAACGCCGACCCGGCGCGGCTGGCGTTCCTCGGCGAGACGACCGCCCGGCGGCTCGCGGCGAAGTACGCCGCCATGCGCGAGCTGCTGGGGCTGCGCGCCGGCGACTGAACCCGCCGCGCCGGCGCCCCGCGAGGAGCCCGCGCCCCGGCCGTCCCCCTCCCGTCTCACTTCCGGGACGGCCAGGGCGCGGGGGTCAGGTCCGGTCCAGGTGGTCGGCGAAGAAGCCGAGCGCCGACGGCAGGCCGGAGATCCAGTACGGCCACTCGTGCGCGCCCTCCCGGGACATGAAGCGGTGCGGCACGTTCTTGCGGGTGAGCGCGATGTGGAGGGCGGCGTTGCCCTCGAAGAACGGGTCGTACGCGCCGCAGTCCAGGTAGTAGGCGGTGCGGGCGAGGGTGTCGGCGGGGGTGCGCTGGATGGTGTCGAGCGGGTTCCAGTAGCGGTAGCGGTCGTTCAGGCGCGCCCGGCCGGCCAGGTCCGCGCCCCACGCGCGTGCGTACCGCCAGTTGTACTCGGCCATGTCGAGCGCGACGAGCTGGTCGTCGGTGCGCTGTCCCACGCTCAGACCTATCGCGCTGCCGAACAGGCCGGGCGCGTGCAGGGCTGCGGACAGCGCGCCGAAGCCGCCCATGGACAGGCCGCCGACCCCGCGCAGCCCGGGCGCGCCGCCCGCGTGGTAGCGGGACTCGGCGTACGGCAGCAGTTCGTCGGTGAACATCTGCGCCCACCGGAAGGAGCCGTCCGCGTCGTCCATGAAGTAGGTCAGGTCCTGGTCCTCCGGGGCCCTGGTCACATCCCGCCGCCCGTCGGGCATGATGACGACCACCGGGGGGACGGTGCCGCGCAGGATCGCGGTGTCCAGGATGCGCCGGGCGTCGCCGCTGCGCAGCCACTCGGTGTTGTCCCCGGTGATGCCGTGCAGGAGGAACAGCAGCGGGTACGTGCGGGTACGGCCGCGGCCGTAGCCGGGCGGCAGGTACACCGAGTACAGCACGTCGGTGCCCAGCACGCGGCTGGGCATGCGCACGTTCTCCCGGACGGTGCCGCCGACGGCGGCGGCCCGCGCGGGGGCGGTGCCCACGGCGGTGAGGGCGGCCGTGGCGGCCGTGGACGCGGTCAGCAGGGTGCGGCGTCGCATCGCGGGTTCCTCCGGGTGCGGGGGTCGGGGCCAGATCCTGCCTGGGAGGGTGGCGCCGCACGCCGATGGGGGGTAGGCGGCGTGCGGCGCCACGCGGAGTGGCCGGTGGCGTGCCGGGAGCTTGCGGTGCGTCGGCGCGCGCCGCCTGCGGATCAGGGCGCGGCCGTCGGGGGTGCGGTGGCGCTGGTCGGTGAGCCGAGGATCTTCGGGGCGGGGCGCGGTACGGCGGCCCACAGATGTTCGGCATTGCCGAACGAATGATGATGCTAGTGGGTTCCGGAGCGGTGTCAATGGCCCGCGCGACGGCGACGTACGGGAAGCGGTCAGCCCACGAGCGCGCGGCCGATCTCCGCGGCCGCCTCCACGACGTACGCCACCAGGCCGGGCCGTGGCACGCCCGCCTCGGTGATCCGCTCGGCCCGGCCGCTGACGCCGATCGCGCCCACCGCGGCGCCCAACTGGTCCCGGATCGGCGCGGCGACCGCGGCCTGGCCCTCGGTCAGCTCCTCGACCGACGCCGCCCAGCCGCGCTCCCGTACCCGGTCCAGCTCGGCCGCCAGCTCCTCGGCGTCGGTGATCGTACGGCCGGTGGCGGGCGGCAGCGTCTTCGGCGGCTCCATGGCGTCGGCGAAGGCGAGCAGCACCTTGCCGAGCGCGGTGCCGTGCGCGGGCAGCAGGGCGCCGACGCGCAGCACCTGCGCGCTGTCGTCGGGCCGGAAGACGTGGTGGATGACCAGGACCTGGCTTTCGTGCGGGGTGCCGATCCACACCGCCTCGCCGCTGCGCGCGGCGAGGGTGTCGGCGCTGTGCAGCGAGCGGCTGCGCAGCTCGTTGACGTCCAGGTAGCGGCTGCCGAAGTGCAGCAGCACCGCGCCCAGTCGGTACTTGCCCGACCGCGGCTCCTGTTCGACCAGGCCGGCCGCGGCCAGCGTGGCCAGGATGCCGTGCAGCGTGCCCTTCGGCAGGCCCATGGCCCGGGCCAGCTCGGTCAGGCCGACGTGCCGCGGGCTCGACGCGATCAGCCGCAGCGCCAGCGCGGCGCGTTCGACCGACTGAATCCTTTCTGCCACGCCGAGCACCGTATCGCGGCCGGTCGCGGGCGGGGAGGGGCTGGTGGGCGGGCGGTTTCGCGCCCCGCGTGGCGGGCGCGGGCGGCGGACCGCACGATGGAGGAGCCAGGTGCCGGTCCCCGGAGGAGCACAGGGTGACGCGTCCGCTGCCGCACGTCCTGCTCGACCCGCTGACCAACCGCGGCGTCGCCTTCACGCACGCGCAGCGGGCCGCGCTGGGCCTGACCGGACGGCTGCCGGGGGCGGTGCTGAGCCTGGAGGAGCAGGCCCGGCGGGCGTACGAGCAGGTGCGCGCGCAGCCGGACCCGCTGGCGGCCCACATCCAGCCGGCCCGCCCGGCGTCCCGCTGCTGCCCCGGGTGGCCGACCTGCGCGCCTCCTGCGCCGTGGTCGCGGCGGCCGTGGCCGAGGCGGCGGTGCGCGACGGGGCGGCCGGAAGGGACCTCCCCGACGCCGGCGGGGCCGTACGGGAGGCCATGTGGCGGCCGGAGTACGGGCCGCCACCCGCCGCCGCGGACCGCTGAAGGTCCGTCAGCGGCTCGACCGCTGACGGGCCGTCAGCCGCCGGGCGCGCACAGCGGAGTGCGCACACCGGGAACGACCGCGCCCGCCGCCGCGGACCCGCCCCCGGCGCCCCGGACACACCGGCGCCCACGGCGAGGCCGGGTGCGTGCTCCGGCGCGTGACGCACACCGTGAATCACACAGCAGAGCTGGGCTGTTACGCACCGTTCCCCGACGGGCATCACCCAGAGGTGACCCATTTCTCCGGCCCTGTGGAGTGTGTGCCATGTTGCGTGGCATAGATGTCAGCGCGCACCAGTCCAGCAGCTTCGACACCGACGGGCTGTCCTTCGTGTTCGTCAAGGCCACGGAGGGCCGCAGCTACGTCAACCCGCGCTTGTCCGCGCAGACCGAGCACGCCCGGGACGCCGGGTGCGTGGTCGGCTTCTACCACTTCCTGTGGCCGGGCAACCTGGCGGCGCAGGCGAAGTACTTCGTCGACAAGGCCCCGGACAAGAAGGGGGACCTGTTCGCGGTGGACTGGGAGACCACCAGCGAGGACACGCGCGCGAGCAACGCCGAGAAGGACCGCTTCATCCGGGAGGTCAAGAGGCTGCGGCCGCACCACCGGGTGCTGCTCTACTGCAACCGCTACTTCTGGCTGCACCACGACACCACGTCCTACGCGGGCGACGGCCTGTGGATCGCCGACTACGTCTCCGCGGGCGAGCCCCGGATCAAGGCCGACTGGCGCTTCCACCAGTACACGTCCGAGCCGGTCGACAAGAACATCGCGGACTTCGACAGCAAGGAGGACCTGCTCCGGTGGGCCACGTCCGCGGGCGAGTAGCCCGCGCGGCGCGGCCGCCGGCGCCAGGTCCGGTGCNCACGTCCGCGGGCGAGTAGCCCGCGCGGCGCGGCCGCCGGCGCCAGGTCCGGTGCGGCGCCCGGTCCGGTGACGGGCCGGGCGCCGGGCGGCGGTGTCCGCGGCCCTCGCCGCCGTCACCGCCACCCGGCGCCCGGAAAGTCCCGCCGGGCCGACGCCCGGGCCGGTATCCCGGACCCTGACCGCTGCCGGGCCCTGACCGCCGTTAGACCCGGTCCGCCTCGCCGGCCTTGTTCTGCGAAGCCCAGAACTCCTCGAACGACAGCAGGCCGTCGCCGTTCGTGTCGTGCGCGTTGATCACCGCCTGGGCGACGGGCTCCGTGACGTACGGATCACCGAGCTGCGCCATCACGCTCTTGTACTCGGCCGCGGAGATCAGCCCGTCCCCGTTGAGGTCGAACCGCTCGAACGCCTTGCGCGCCGCCTCTTTGTCCGCCACCTGTCCGGCCCCTTCACTGTCGTCCCTTGACGCCTTACTGACGGGCACAGGGTAGCGACCCGGGCCGAGGCGGTCGTCGCCCCGGTCCCTCAGGAGGCGTTCACCAGGGACATGTAGCGGTTCCAGTCCCAGTTCGGGCCGGGGTCGGTGTGGGTGGCGCCGGGCACCTCGTAGTGGCCGATGATGTGCGTACGGGTCCTGGGCACGTTGTACGTACGGCAGATGGCGGCGGTCAGGGCGGCGGACGCGCGGTAGAGGGCGTCGGTGAAGTACTGCGGCTGGTCGACCCAGCCCTCGTGCTCGATGCCGATGCTGCGGGTGTTGTAGTCCCAGTTGCCCGCGTGCCAGGCGATGTTCTTCTCGCGCACGCACTGCCCGACGAACCCGTCGGCGGAGCGGACCACGTAGTGCGCGGACACCTTCGCGCTGGGGTCCTGGAAGATCGCGATGGTGTCCGGGTAGGTCTCCTGCGTCACGTGGATGACGACGTAGTCGATGGGGTACGAGCCGGGCCTGCTGGAGGCGGTGTAGTTGGAGCTGCTGGCCGGGGTCCACACGGCGCCAGCGTAGTCGGTGGTGGTGGCGGCGACGGCGGCGCCGGAACCGCCCGCCCCGCCCGCCCGGGCCGGGGCGGCGGTGGCCGCGGTGGCGGCGATACCGAGGGCGGCGGCGCCGAGGTAGCCGCCTCTGCGCAGGACGGTGCGGCGGGACGGGGTGAGGCCGTGGGCATCCATGGGGGGTCTCCCGAGTCGTCTGGCGAACCGTGGTGGGGACGACGCGCGTAGCGCCGTTCCATGCTGGCCACCCATCAGGGTCATGCCAAGAACCGAATGGCAAAGAAAGAAATCCGCGCCCGGTATGGACCACTGGCGCTGCGACGCCCGGGGTACCGGTCCGCGCCCGGATACCGGCCCGGGCGCGGGCGTGGGTACGGGCCCCGGTCCCGGGGCCGGGCCGGGGGCGCACCCGGCCCCGGGACCGGGAACCGGACCGGCGCAAGCCCGGCGGACGGGCACCGCCCCGCACCGGCACCCGGCCGCCCACACGCGAGCGAGCGCCGCAGCGGGGACGGGAACGGTCCCCGGCGCCGGTCCGGCGGCGGCAGGCCCCGACGCGCCCCCGCACGCGGACGGGGGCCCCGGCGCGGGCGCGCCCCGCGGCCCAGGCCCGTACCCATGCCCAGGTGCGGGCCTGGGCCCGAACACGAGCCCCGGCCCGGGCGGAGGCACGGGCCCAGGCCCGGACGCGGACGCGGCCCCCGGCGCGGGCCCGGGCCCGGAAACACCCGCAGGTCCCGGCCCGGACGCGGACGCGGGCCCGGACGCGGGCGGGGCCCCCGGCACGGGCGTGGAACGGGCCGGCGGCGTCGGACCGCTGACCGCGGGCCGCGCGCGGCCGGGCGTGCGGGCCGTGGTCAGCGGTCCGCCACGCGCATCTCGAACCAGGTCGCCTTGCCGCACGGCAGCAGATCCACCCCCCACCGCTGGGACAGCTCGTCCACCAGCCACAGGCCCCGGCCGCTGGTGTCCAGCTCCGACATCGGCAGCCGGCACGGCAGCCCGCGCGACGGGTCGCGCACCTCCACCCGCAGCCAGCCGCGCCGCCGCAGCATGCGGAGCCCGACCACGCGGGCGCCGGTGTGCCGCACGGCGTTGCCCACCAGCTCGGACACCAGCAGCACCGCGTCGTCCGCGAGCGCGGGCGGCAGGCCCCACTGGCGCACCAGGACGGCCTCGGCCAGCCGGCGCGCGGCGCCCGCCGACTCGGGCCGGGCGGGCAGCCGCACCTCGCCCACGGCGTCCTGGGCCGGGCCGCCGAGCGGCGGCCGGGGCGCCGGG